>CAMPHD010000311.1 GCA_946885765.1 uncultured Thalassospira sp. | reverse complement strand
CGATGCCATTCAGGCCGCCCTTGATAGCCCGCAGGAAGACTGGCCGCAGCCGAAATTCCGCCCGGACCTTCCATCGGGGATCGGCCCGACGGTGGAACTTCTCAAGGTGCTGCTGAAACTGTGTTCCGAGGAAAAGGGCGTTGCCCAGCGTCTGGTAGCATCCAGCGACGATTTGCAGAATATCGCGGCTGATGACGATGCGGATGTTCCGGCAATGCATGGCTGGCGGCGCGAATTGTTCGGGCAATATGCCCTGCAACTCAAGCACGGACAGATCGGGCTGAAGCTCAAGAACGGCGAAGTGGTATTTGTCGAGCTTGAAGCTCGGGACTAGATCCCGCGACCCAATCGAAGACATGAAAAAACGGGCCAGCTTTGGCCCGTTTTTCGTTTTTGCATGTTTTTTGACTGTGGCGGATTATTTCAGCGCCGCTTTCAGGAAGTCTGCGGTGCTTTGCGGTGCGCGGCCGACAACTTTGGTGAAATCATCGCTGGTTTGTTCATAATCGCCATTGCGCGTGCCGACATACATGCCGCTTAACGCCTCGATCAGATGGTCGGGCAGGCCAAAGCTTGCCAGAATGTCGGTATGGACTTCGGGCGGCAGATCGACATAACGGATATCCTTGCCGGTTGCGTCGGCGATGATGGCGGCGATATCGACAAAGCCGATGGGCGTGCCCGAAAGATCATAGGTCTGATTGACATGATCGGCCGGATTGGCAAGCACGGTGGCGGCGGCTTCGGCAAGGTCATTACGCGTGATGTAGCTAACCTTGCGATTGCCTGCCGGGGCACCAAAATCACCGGTTTCAAGCGCATGCGGAACGCCCGCCATCAGAAGGTCGGTATAGAAGCTGTTGCGAAGCAAGGTGAAGGACAGGCCGCTTGCCTTGATGTAGCTTTCGGTGTCGGCATGGATGGCGGCATAGGTAAACGGGCTTTCAGGGCGCGCATCGATAAAGCTGGTATAGACCAGATGTCTGACACCGGCGGCCTTGGCGGCATCAACCGCGGTGCGGTGCTGTTTGATGCGGGTTTCATTATCGGTTTCACCCGAAATGATCAGCGCGATATCAATACCCTTGAACGCATTGGTCATCAGGGCAAGATCATCAAAATCGCCATGGCGGACATCAATGCCTTCGGCGGCCATTTCCTGTGCCTTGGCAATGTTGCGCACACTTGCGGCGATCTGGCTGGCCGGGACACGGTCCAGCAGATGTTTGACAACAAGGCTTCCGAGCTGGCCGGTGGCGCCGGTAACGAGGATTTTCATGGTTTCATTTCTCCGGTAATCGGGGGTGGGCATTGGCCCGTCAATGGAATGAAACTGCATCTGATTTCCCATATGATCAATTCGATCAAGGTGATAGTATTCATGCATGAGTATCGATGAATTGGACCTTGATTATCGTTTGCTGCGGCTTTTCCTGACCATCTATGACGAGGGATCAGTAACAGCAGCAGCCAATCGCCTTGGCGTCGGGCAACCCACCGTCAGCCACGGGCTGGATCGGTTGCGCCAGATTGTCGGCGATCCGCTTTTTGTCCGGTCAGGGCGGGGGATTACGCCCACCGCCCATGCCGATGAAATGGCCGGGCGGGTGCGCATCCTGTTGCAGGATTTGCGCAACCTTGCCCGGGTTGATGCATTTGACCCGAACGATCCGGCGCAATCAGCCCGCTTTGTGATCGGCACCAACGATTACGAGGTCGCGGTGATCATGCCCGAACTGTTTCGCATCATCCGGGGTTCTGCCGCCGATATACGGCTTCGGATTTTGCCGATCCATGGCGATACCAACGTGATCGACCGGTTGCGTAGCGGCCAGCTTGATCTGGCGATTGGCCTGCATATGACGGAAAATGTTGGCGATATCGCGCAACAAACCCTGTTTCGCGAACATATGGCCTGCTTTTACGATGCCGATTGCCATGACGTGCCACCCGACACGCAGGATCGCTACTGCAACGTGCCCCATGCGCGCGTGATCATCGGCAATAACGATCATTCGGCAGTGGACGATGCATTGCACGCCATCGGGCGCAAACGCCGCACGGTGTTGCAGGCATCAACCTTCGCCAGCATCGCAAGCCTGATCCGCGGGACGGATGTGATCGCATCGCTGCCATCGCGGCTTGAACGCAATGTTATGGCGGGATTTGACAGTTGCACCTTCCCGCTTGATTTTCCCGAATACAGCTTTGCCCAGTCCTGGCACGTCCGAAACGCCGCCAGCGCCCCGCATAAATGGCTGCGGGGCGAGATATTCCGCGTGACGCGAAAGCTGGTTTAACTGGCAGGGGCACCAATCCTGATGCCGCCAACCCATCGTTCCCCGGTGTAAAACGCCATGAAATTCCTGGTGCCGGAAAGAACCGCATTGCCGGTTTCGGTAAGCGACAGGGTGCGATCCGGCCACGGTGTTTGGGCCGGGTCTTCGGGGCAGTCAAAAAGCGGTATTTTCGCCCGGCCCATATCAACAAGAACTTCCCAAAACATCAAATCGCCCAGAAACGGCAGTGGATCATAACTTCGCATCAGGTGACCAAAGATTTTTCCCGCTGTGATCGGGCCATGATCCCGGATGATTTGCAGCGTCAGTTTCTGCGTCAGGCCAAGACCGCTTTCGGGATCAGGCAGTTCACGCAGATGCCGATCAAGGGCCGCGATCATGCAGGGGATCGGCGATTGGCTGTTATCGATGATGGTACGCAGCGCATCGGGTTTTGAAGCACGGATCGCGGGCCAGACCGTTTGACCGAATGCCAGCATGTCATCCGAAACCGGTGCACGGGCATTTTCCCAGCACCATATCAGCAGTTCGGGCGAAAGCTGGCCAAGGCCGATGAACCGATCAACCCCCGGCACCCGATCAACGCAAATCAGGTCAAGCCGGGTTTGCGGGCGAAGCGTTGCGATGAAATCCAGCAGAAAGGCCAGTATAAGCTGATCGTAGCTGTCATGTTCAAACCACAGCACGACATGATCATAATCGCCCAGTGTCGCCAGCCCGGCATATTCGCGTTGCAAACGGGAAAGGGCATCGGGATAGTCAATGCGATAGGACGATGCGATAAAACGCGCCCGCGTTTCGATGAAGTCGGGCAGGGGGAGATCCGGCACCGGCCCCTGACAGAATGGATCGGAAAATTCCATGAACGGGCCAACAAAACCGGCCAGTTCAAGGCCATGTCTGATGTCCGAGCCACAGCGCAGATGCAGGGTTTGCGGGGTATCAAGCTTTGGCAGATGGCCCGATGCAATCTGGCGCTGATGTTCGGTAATCCGGTCGATATGGGATTTCAGTTTTGGCCAGCTGGCAAAGCCGTTTTCGCGCGCAATGACAAGCTGGCTATCGGCCAGTTGCAGGTCATCAATGCCCTTGCCGGGCAGGTGGGCCGTAATCCGGGTTTGGGCATCGGCCTGTTGATTGCGGGCGGATTTCAGCAGTTCCTTGGCGCGTTTGCGCTGCTGTTCAAGGTTAAGGCGACCGTCAAATATTCTGGATTTCGATGTGCGTGAAGCAGACATACGATTCCCCTATGCGTAAGCCTGTGTCCGCCAGACAGGCAAGGAAACCGTGTGGTTCATATGTCATCTAAGACCGGGCGCAGCCCTTTCCGCGGACGGGGTGCTTTGGGAAGCAGCCCCAGCATAGCATGTCCGGTCAGGGTTGGGGAAGCTGATCGACGATAACGACCTGGCTTTCACAATCCATCAGTTTGGCAAGTTTTGATAAACGCTGTTCGACGACTTCACCATTCAGGGCCGCGAAATCCCTGTGCAGTTGAAGGATGAGGACCTTGTCCTCAAGCACAAGCGCCGTACCGGGCAGAATGCCTTCGACCCCGCCTGAAAGCGTATGGCCAAGGCGGATGGCGTGACCATAAAGGCGACCGATATTGCGCGTATCATCGTCAAGCAGCCGGTCACTGGATTCATCGCCCTTGAAATTGCCGGTATAGCGCGACCCGATGGTATAGGCGAGGAACACCCGGTCATGATGGTTCAGATCAAGATAGGGGTGATGCAGGATACGGTTATAGCTTTGGATTGCACGGTAATCGGGATGTTCGTTCCAGCCGACATCGCCGATGATGCAGGCGGCAAGGCGCAACCGGCCCAGATTTCCCGGCTGTTCGCGGAAGATCGGTGCCGACCAGCGATAAAGTTCCTCGCCATGCTGATGGAAACGTTCGCCGTCTTCGGCAAAGCTGAGACAGGCATCAAGCAACGGATCGCGTTCGCGCAATTCTTCGGGCAGGGCTTCATACATCCAGCCCTCGCGCAGGCCGTGACTGGAAAACACGACTTCCTTGGCCTGCATGCGTTCAAGCAGCATGTTCATGACAAGCCCCGCATGCGGCAGGCTATCAATACGGCGTTTCGAAACACCACCAACCTTGTCAAGCGACACACGGCTTTGCTGGGAAATGATATGGGTCAGTTCGGCGATTTCGGAACGCGGCATGGTCAGGTTATGGACGACCGAAATCGGATAGTTTTCCTGCGCGATATAAAGCTTGGCAATCGAACGCCACGAACCACCGACCGAACGAGGGA
>CAMPHD010000310.1 GCA_946885765.1 uncultured Thalassospira sp. | reverse complement strand
GCCCCGAAAGGGTCACAAGCCCGCCCACCCCGCATTGCACGGTTTTGGTGACGATTTCATAGGAACAGCGGCTGGTCATCAGGATAAACCCACCCGTTTTATCAAGGCCTTCACGGGCCACTGCCCCCAGCACCTTGTCCAGCGCATTATGCCGTCCGATATCCTCGCGCACGATGCGGATGGTGCCGGTCGCATCAACAAAGGCACTGGCATGCAAAAGCCCGCCGCCTTCGCGGTTGCGTGTCTGATGATCCGGAAGGGCGTCAATCGCGCGCAGCACGACATCCTGCGGCATATTGCCCGACACGACGGTGCCGATCTTGTCCATCGCAACCGCATCAAGCGATTGAACCCCGCAAAGCCCGCATCCCGAACGCCCTTCAAGCGTGCGCTGACGTACTTCAAGCCGGTCAAGGATGTCTTCATCCAGATCGACCTCAATCACATATCCCTGCAGGGTTTTGCGCACATCCCGCAAACTGATCTGCCCGACATGATCCGCAATGCCTTCGGACAGGGCAAAGCCGATCATGAAATCTTCAAGATCGTGGGGTGATACCATCATCACGGCATGGGATTTACCGTTGAATGTCAGGGCAGCCGGAATTTCCGGCTGCAAGATCATCGGCGCGTCATCACTGCCATCGCCGCGCACAACGGCACGCGCCGGGTCATGGTCACGGCCATCAATGATGCGGTTTGCCGATGTCATTTCTGCTGTCACGCTGGTTGTTTGACCTTGCGGTTCGATGGTGCGGCTTCGATCACCAGCGGGTGAAAGCCCTCTTGACCGCTTTCGATCATGTCAAAAAGCTGCTTGCGCATCCGCGGTTCCCAGAAATCGCTGATATGCCCTGCCACACCCGCCACACCTTCGGCATGGGGTTTGGATTTGAAAAAAGTCGCGATCTGATTGGCCATATAGACGAGTTTGTCAGGTGCCATTGGCGTTTAAACTCCTGCCGGAATTCTTGATTTACGGACGAAAACGCCCGGTTTCATGACGCTATCCTATCATGAAGCCGGGCAATGTTTCGCACCTATTCGGCCGCATCAACACGTGGAAGGATCCGGCGCGCCTGTTCGGCCTGCTTGTCATATTCCACCTGCCATTCGGTCGGCCCGTTGCTGGGCGTAATCTGAACGGCGGTAACCTTGTATTCCGGGCAGTTGGTTGCCCAGTCGGTATAATCGGTGGTGATCACGTTGGCCTGTGTGCCCGGATGGTGGAAGGTTGTATAAACCACACCGGGGGCAACACGGTCTGTGATCGTCGCGCGAAGCGACGTTTCACCCGAACGCGATGCCAGACGTATCCAGTCCCCGTCACGAATGCCGCGCTGTTCCGCATCATGGGGATGGATTTCGAGCAGATCCTCCTTATGCCATGCGCCGTTGGCCGTCCGGCGGGTCTGTGCCCCGACATTGTATTGCGACAGGATACGCCCCGTTGTCAGCAACAACGGGAAGCGCGGACCGGTACGCTCATCGGTTCCGACATATTCGGTCACAACAAACTTGCCCTTGCCGCGCACAAAGCCGTTCATATGCATGACCGGCGTGCCCAGCGGGGCCTTCTCGTTACACGGCCACTGTATCGACCCCTCGCGTTCCAGAAGGTCATAATTGACCCCGGCAAAGCTTGGTGTGGTGCGTGCGATTTCATCCATCACCTGCGACGGATGGGTATAGTTCCAATCAAGTCCCATTGCACGGGCAAGATTCTGGGTGACTTCCCAATCGGCGAAACCGTTTTTCGGACTCATCACCTTGCGAACGCGGTTGATGCGACGTTCGGCGTTGGTAAATGTCCCGTCCTTTTCAAGGAAGGTCGAACCGGGCAGGAATACATGCGCATGGTTCGCCGTTTCGTTCAGGAATAGGTCATGGACAACAACGCATTCCATCGCGGCAAGACCGGCGGCAACATGCTTGGTATCCGGGTCCGATTGCAGGATGTCTTCTCCCTGAATATAAATACCCTTGAATGTGCCTTCGACGGCTGCATCAAGCATGTTCGGAATACGAAGACCAGGCTCGTCATCAAGTTTGACGCCCCAGATTTTTTCAAACACATCACGCGTCGCATCATCGGCAATATGGCGATAGCCCGGCAGTTCGTGCGGGAACGAACCCATATCGCACGAACCCTGCACATTGTTCTGCCCGCGAAGCGGATTAACCCCCACGCCCGGACGCCCGATATTGCCCGTCGCCATCGCAAGGTTGGCAATCGCCATCACTGTAGTCGACCCCTGGCTATGCTCGGTCACGCCAAGTCCGTAATAAATCGCGCCATTGCCGCCGCGGGCAAAAATACGCGCTGCCTTGCGTAGGGTTTCTGCTGGAACACCCGACTGGCGTTCGACTTCTTCCGGGCTGTTTTGCGGATCGGATACAAAGGCTGCCCAATCCTGGAACTCCTCCCAATCGCACCGTTCGCGAATGAACGCCTCGTCAAACAGGCCTTCGGTCACGATCACATGTGCAAGCGATGTCAGAACCGCAACATTGGTACCCGGACGCAATGCCAGATGGGCGGCGGCCTTGATATGCGGCGTACGTACCAGATCAATACGACGCGGGTCGATCACGATCAGTTCCGCTCCCTGACGTAACCGCTTTTTCAGGCGCGATGCAAAAACAGGGTGCCCGTCCGTCGGGTTGGCCCCGATCAGGATCACGACATCTGTGTGCTCGACACTGTCAAAATCCTGCGTCCCGGCCGATGTCCCGAATGTGGTCTTAAGACCATATCCGGTCGGCGAATGGCAGACACGCGCACAGGTATCAACGTTGTTATTGCCAAACCCTGCCCGGATCATCTTCTGCACAAGGAAGGTTTCCTCGTTCGTGCAGCGTGACGATGTGATCCCGCCAATTGCAGCCTTGCCGTATTTCGACTGAATGGAACGGAATTTATCCGCAGTATAACGAAGGGCTTCTTCCCAACTGACTTCGCGCCACGGATCAGATGTTTTTTCGCGGATCATCGGGTTGAGGATACGGTCCTTGTGACTGGCATAACCATAGGCAAACCGTCCCTTGACACAGGAATGCCCACGGTTGGCCTTGCCATCCTTATAGGGCACCATACGCACCAGCTCATCACCGCGCATTTCCGCCTTGAACGAACAACCGACCCCGCAATAGGCACAGGTGGTGACGACCGAATGTTCCGGCTGACCAATTTCAATCACCGATTTTTCCTGAAGCGTCGCTGTCGGGCAGGCCTGCACACAGGCCCCGCACGATACGCATTCTGAATCCAGGAAGTTTTCATGCATGCCGGGTGAAACCCGGGACTCAAACCCGCGCCCCTCGATGGTCAGGGCAAAGGTCCCCTGCACTTCCTCGCAGGCCCGCACACAACGCGAACAGACAATACATTTCGACGGGTCATAGGTGAAATACGGGTTGGTTTCGTCTTTGGCCATGTAACGAGGATTCTCCTCGCCATTCTGGCGGGTCTTGACATGGTTTTCACCGTCATAGCCATAACGCACATCGCGCAGGCCAACCACACCAGCCATGTCCTGCAATTCGCAATCGCCATTCGCCGCACAGGTCAGGCAATCCAGCGGATGATCGGAAATATAAAGTTCCATCACGCCTTTGCGGATTTTCTTCAACCGTTCGGTCTGGGTGTGAACCACCATGCCATCCGCGACCGGAGTCGTGCAGGATGACGGCGTGCCATTGCGGCCTTCAACTTCGACCAGACACAGGCGGCATGACCCGAACGCATCGACCATATCGGTCGCGCACAATTTCGGCACCTGAATGCCCGCCTCCATCGAGGCCCGCATGATCGATGTGCCTTCGGGAACGGTGACATCAAATCCGTCAACATTGATCGTAACGGTCTTTTCGGATTTGGCAGCGGGGGTTCCGTAGTCGACTTCTTGTATCAAGGACATCGCTCTCACTCCGCGGCTATATCAAGCGCATGGGGCTTGAAATCATCAGGGAAATGGGTCAGTGCGCTCATCACCGGATAGGGCGTAAACCCGCCCAGCGCACATAGCGACCCGAACTTCATCGTTTCACACAGGTCGGCCAGAAGTTCCTTTTGCATTTCGGGATCTTCGCCGCGTGCGATCTTGTCGACGACTTCGGTGCCGCGTGTTGATCCGATGCGGCATGGCGTGCATTTGCCACATGATTCAATCGCACAGAATTCCATGGCAAAACGGGCCTGTTTCATCATGTCGACACTGTCGTCAAACACGACAACACCGGCATGACCGATCAAACCGTCCGCCTTGGCAAAAGCTTCGTAATCAAATGGCGTATCAAACAGTTCACGCGGGAAATACGCGCCCAGCGGACCACCGACCTGAACCGCCTTGACCGGGCGGCCACTTGCCGTGCCACCGCCGATCTGATCGACGATTTCACCCAGCGTCAGGCCAAACGCCGTTTCGTAAAGGCCACCATGTTTGACATTGCCAGCGATCTGGATCGGAATGGTCCCGCGTGAACGGCCCATGCCGAAATCACGATAATATTCCGCACCCTTTTCAAGGATCACCGGCACAGAACACAACGAGATAACGTTGTTAACAAC
>CAMPHD010000309.1 GCA_946885765.1 uncultured Thalassospira sp. | reverse complement strand
CTGATATTCACCCTTGGCTGGTTCGGGCCGATGGCGGTGCCGCTGATCACCAGCCGGGTCTATTCGTTTGTGTCATCCTTTGTCTTTGTCTCGGTCCCGATGTTCGTGATGATGGCAGCGATCCTTGATCGATCCGGCATCGCCAGGGACCTGTTTGAAGCCATGCGCCTGTTTGGCGGGCGGCTTAAGGGCGGGGTTGCGGTCCAGACGATTTTTGTCGCCGTGATCCTTGCCGCCATGAGCGGCATCATCGGGGGCGAGATCGTGTTGCTGGGCCTGCTGGCCCTGCCGCAGATGCTCCGTCAGGGATATGACAAAAACCTTGCCATCGGGGTGGTTTGTGCCGGCGGTTCGCTGGGCACGATGGTGCCGCCGTCGATCGTTCTGATCATCTATGGCCTGACGGCAAACGTATCGATTGGCGATCTGTTTACCGCATCCTTCATTCCGGGCTTCATGCTGGCGGGTTTCTATGTCGCCTATGTGCTGTTCCGAAGCTACACCGGCGATAACATCGCCCCGCCGCCGCGCACCGAAAAAATCCCGACCGCGGAAAAAATCCGCCTGCTCAAGGGCCTGTTCCTGCCGATCCTTGTCGTGATCTGCGTTCTGGGTTCGATCTATGGCGGGATTGCATCGGTCACCGAAGCCTCGGCCGTTGGTGTTGCCGGTGTGGTCGCATCGACAATCGTTCGGCGCGAGTTTTCGCTATCGATGCTCAAATCCGCATCGCTTCAGACGCTGTCGACCTGCGGCATGATCGTCTGGATCGGGATTGGCGCATCGGCCTTGGTCGGGGTGTTCAACCTGATGGGCGGCATCAAGTTCGTATCAGCCCTGATCACCGGCATTTCGGACGATCCGACAATCATCATCCTTTTCATGATGCTGATCCTGTTCATTCTGGGCATGTTCCTTGACTGGGTCGGGATCGCGCTTCTGACCATGCCGATCTTTGTGCCGATCATCAAACAGCTTGGTTATGACCCGGTGTGGTTCGGGGTTCTGTTTGCGATGAACATGCAGGTCAGCTTCCTCTCCCCGCCATTCGGGCCCGCCGCGTTTTACCTCAAATCGGTGGCACCACCGGATATAACGCTTGGCACGATCTTCAAGGCACTGGTGCCGTTCATCTGCCTGCAGGTGCTGGCCGTGGCCCTTCTGATCATCTTCCCGGGGATTACCGGACGGTAAGTTTGCCGAAGCTGACAGAAACCGACAAAGGGGAAGCCATAACGGCTTCCCCTTTGCGTTTGCACCACCCTGTCCTCTAGGGAGAGCAGTGGGAGACCAAATTCCCGCCAGAACGGGAATGACGGCGTGGTGCGGGTGCAGACCTTGCGCAGCAGCAATCAGCCGTTGCGATAGAGATAGCTATAGGCATTGATCGCAGGCACACCGCCAAGATGGGCGTAAAGGACCTTGGACCCCTTGGGGAAATAGCCCTTTTTGACCAGATCGATCATGCCCTGCATCGATTTTCCTTCGTAAACCGGGTCGGTCATCATGCCTTCGAGACGGCCACACAGGCGGATCGCCTCGTTGGTTTCATCGGACGGCACGCCATAAGCCGGATAGGCGTAATCTTCGATCAGCGTAAGGTCGGGATCCGAAATGCCGCCTTCAAGCTCGACCAGATCAGCGGTTTTCTGGGCAATCGCCAGAACCTGTGCCCGGGTCTGTTCGGGCGTGCCGGATGCATCAATTCCGACCACCTTGTCCGCGCGGCCATCGGCGGCAAAACCGACCGCCATCCCGGCATGGGTGGAACCGGTGACGGTGCAGACCACGACATAATCGAATTTAAAGCCAAGCTCGGCTTCCTGGGCGCGGACTTCCTCGGCAAAGCCGACGAAACCAAGCCCGCCATATTTATGCACCGATGCCCCGGCCGGGATCGGGTAAGGCACCCCACCCTTGGCCTTCACATCCTCAAGGGCGGCTTCCCAGCTTTCACGGATACCAATATCAAAACCTTCATCGACCAGTTCGATCTCCGCCCCCATAACGCGGCTCATCAATATGTTGCCGACCCGGTCATAAACCGCATCATTGAACGGCACCCAGCTTTCCTGCACCAGACGGCATTTCATGCCGATCTTGGCCGCGATGGCCGCGACCTGCCTTGTGTGGTTGGATTGTACACCGCCGATGGTGACAAGGGTATCGGCCCCGGATTTGATCGCATCGGGGATGATATATTCCATCTTGCGGACCTTGTTGCCGCCAAAGGCCAGCCCGGAATTGCAATCCTCGCGCTTGGCATACAGTTCGACATCGCCGCCAAGATGGGCGGAAAGACGCGGCAGGGCCTCGATCGGGGTCGGACCAAAGGTCAGTTTGTATTTTTCAAATTTATCCAGGCGCATCGCGCACTCCCTGATTTGCAGAACGACATGGGAAACGAACCTCATGAAGGGGAAATGCTAGCGCCAAGCGCGTGAAAGGTGCGCTCGAACTTTGCGCCAATTTTTCACGCGAAGCTTTCATCATATGAAAAAATGTGTCTAGAATTTCGAAAATTTACAGAATTCCGGAAGGTTCTTTCATGACGCAGCCTGCCAGTCCCGCGAATGCCGCCCCGATAGACCGCATTGATCAAAAGATTCTGCGCCTGCTGCAAACTGACGGGCGGATGGGCAATGCCGATATCGCCAAACGGGTCAATGTCAGCCCGGCCACCTGCCACCGCCGGATGCAACGCCTGTTCGAGGAAGGATATATCACCTCCATCCGCGCCCAGATCGCCCCGGACAAGGTGGATCGCGCCGCACTGGTGATGGTCGGCGTGGTGCTCGACCGCTCAACGCCAGACAGCTTCGCCGCGTTCGAAACCGCGTGCCGGAAGCTGCCCTTTATCCTTGATTGCCATCTGGTGGCGGGGGATTTCGACTACTTCCTGAAAATCCGGGTCCGCGACATGGCGGACTTCAATCACCTGCATGGTGACCAACTGATCGCGCTCCCCGGTGTCCGGCAAACGCGGACGTTTTTCGTGATGAAAGAGGTCGTGGACAATGCGCCGCTGGCCTTCTGAAAATGTTCCATCATAACATAATGAAAACTACTCGAAATGCCTCTTTATTCTAAAGGAATAAATCCTTTCTCCTTTCCCTGAAGAAGCATTAGTAGATTCTACAGAAATTATACATGCACTGTAACGACTGCCTCCGCTTTTTGAGCACTAAAGTGACAGGAACCACCGCTGAAACAGGTATAAATGCGAGCAAAATCGATGCAAAATGGAAATACAATTGTCACTATCAACAAGTTGATCTACCATCGAATCTTCAAATTTTGTTTATGAGAAACGTTAAACATGTCTGATACAGAAGATTTGATTTCTGCTTTTGCCTCGGAACCTGAGGACGACATTCCGCGCAGCACAACCAAACTAAGCCCCGACATGTTCAAGAAATTCTTCGAGCTATCCAGCAAACAAGAATGGCTAAATAAAAAACAAGAAGAAATGAACTACCTCATAGAACGATGCCCAAATTTAGAAAGTCAAAACTTAATAATAGATCTTCTTTACAATTTTGTTTTCTTAACTGCGACAGAAATATTAAATTATGTTGAACAAATAAAAAAATACATATTGGAAGAGATAAGACCATCTCATAACAGCTGTATAATATCAGCACTTCATAACAATAACAAACCTGATAGCGCCCCAGTCATCTTACAACTCCTTCGAACACACATGGTTGCAGAAGACGACTGGTCCGAAGACAATTTTGTAAATAACATTATATCAGCTGTGGACGTCGCAAAATCGGGCGATACTATTATAATAGTTGATGAGTTTATTGGAACGGGGTTTCAAGCAGAAGGGTTATTGAAAGCTTTTCAAAAAAAATCCTTGCATTCGAAAAAGACTTTTAAGGAGACTCACCTCTGCGTAGTAGCCCGCATGGAAAGGTCAATACAGAAACTAGAACCATACCTCACGAAATATTATAGTGAAATTGAATTAAAGAGGGGCATTACCGACTACAATTCTCCCAACGAGGCTCAGTCGAAAATTTCTCTGATGAAAACAATGGAAAGCTCTTTATCAGAAAAATACAGCAATCAAACTTGGGATAGTCTCGGAAAAAAGGCTTCAGAGACAATTTATGCCTCAGGAGTCGGAACGGCACCTGCAAATTTATTTCCTATATTCTGGTGGAAATGGGACAAACAAAACAAAAGAAGAAAAAATTTACTAAACAGGGGGTAATAAAATGCTTAGGTCAGAAGACAAGATATTACTTAAAAATTTGATAGAATTCAGAAAATTAGATTTGTACTATTTTCACGAAAAATACCAACTATCTCCGGCACAAATCCACACCGCTACAGATCGGCTTGTAAAATTGGGTATAGCCAAGATACAAGGAACAGAAATTGTCATCCAAGATGATAGCATAGATACAGCATTAAAATACTTTCGAAAGATTAACGATCGCCCCAAAAAATGGGCTCAGGTTGCAGATGACAATAGGTTCCTCGAAGAAAAACTTGAATTATTTACCCCAAAAGTTGAAAGTCATAAGAACTTGCTAAGGAGATAGTGAAGACTGAGTAGAGATT
>CAMPHD010000308.1 GCA_946885765.1 uncultured Thalassospira sp. | reverse complement strand
GTCATGCAGCGTTCCTGATCGCGCCTTTCAGCGCCTTTTCATAAACCGCCAGAGTTTTCTCTGCCATCTGTATTAGGGAATAGTTTTCTATGACGTGCTTTCGCCCTTTTTGCGCCAAAGCTGCACGCTTTTCTGGCGTCAGCCGCAATATCTGCACCAATGCAACAGACAATTGATCAACTTGATTTGGCGTAACCAGCCAACCGGTTTCACCTGGCAAAACGGTCTCCATCGCGCCACCATGGGCCGTCGAGACAACCGGGCGACCCATCGCCTGCGCTTCGGATGGAATTCGACCAAAGGCCTCGGGCTCGATTGAGGGGCATGCCACGACATCCGCCAGCATATAGGCAGCCGGCATATCGGCACAATGATCGACGATATGGACGATATCCTCTAGGCCAAGCTTCTTTGTCAAAGCCAATACTTCATCTCGATAAGCCGTCCGACCCTGATCGGAGCCGACCATCAGACAACGCACATTCCGATGACCAAGTGCCTCGAATACTGCGGGCAATGCCTTGATCAGGAAGCAATGCCCTTTCCAGCGCGTGATCCGTCCCGGCAACATGATGACATATTCTTCGCCGGTCAGGCGCCACTGATTTGATAGAGCAATCAAGCGTTCCTGGCTGACATTTTCCGGGTTAAACAAATCTGTATTCGTCCCGCGCGGCACGATATTCAGGCGCGCAGGATCCATTTTATAAAATTTGCGAATGTGGTCTGCAATATGATTGGAAATGGCGATCACCTGATCGCCCATTGTCATGATCGCATTATATCGCTTCTTGAACAGGTTGTTATAACCGGAATAAGTGCCGTGGAATGTTGTGACAAACGGGATACCAGCCTTGCGCGCGGCGAAATAAGCACTCCATGCAGGAGCACGCGAACGCGCATGAATAAGATCAACACCCTCTGTACGGATAAGATCAACCAGCGCATCAACATTGCGACGCATGGTAAACAGATTTTTTGACTTCAGCGGCAGGGTGATATGACGGGCACCAAACCGGTCAAGCTCCCGTTCAAGCCGCCCACCCTGAGAGGCAACCAGCGCAACACCACCCCCATCGACAATGGCGCGCGCGATATCAACCGTACCGCGCTCCACACCACCGGTATCAAGTTCCGGCAGAACCTGCAGAATTACAGCAGGACGATAAGCCGAACCTTGCACCTGCTGTTCCGGACGATAAACTGACTGGGTCTTGATCTCTGACGCACTCATGCAATTCCAACCACTAACACCCAAGGATACCCTTCCCGGATGACAAATGACATGCCGACGCCTCAGTATCTCGAGCGGCCTGACGGATTAAAAATCGCATACCATGCGACTCCCGGCAAGCTGACAGAAGTACAAGGCCAACAAAAGCCTGGCGTTCTGTTTCTGGGAGGCTTCATGTCCGATATGACCGGCACCAAAGCCACCCATCTCGAGGCCCATTGCGTACAGCAGGGGCTGGCTTATACCCGCTTTGACTATTCGGGTCACGGACAATCGGCAGGCATGTTCAAAGACGGAACCATTGGACAGTGGGCACGCGATGCCATTGCCATTATTGACGAAATCACCACGGGTCCACTTATTCTGGTCGGGTCGTCAATGGGTGGCTGGATCATGCTGTTGGCGGCACTGGCGCGAAAAGAACGCATTGCCGGTCTTGTGGGTATTGCGGCAGCCCCCGACTTCACCGAAGACCTTATGTGGGCGCAATTCACCGATGCCCAGAAATCCGACATCGTCGAAAACGGCGCACTTATAGAGCCGACCGAGTATGGCGACGATCCCTATACGATCACGCATGCCCTGATCGAAGACGGCAGAAATCAGCTACTTTTGCGAAACCCGATCAAACTTGAATGCCCGGTACGGCTGATCCAAGGCATGCAGGACCCGGATGTCCCGTGGCAGACTTCAATTCGTCTGACAGAAGCACTGGTTTCCAAAGATGCCCGCATAGATTTGATCAAAACCGGTGATCACCGCCTGTCCGAACCGGATCAGCTTGATGTCATCACCAAACATCTTGATGAGATTATCGAAAAGGTGACGGTCGGCTAGGGCCGTCACCATGACGCAGAATTTCAGGCCAGAACGACTTTCTCGTTCTCAATCTTTACGGCAACGGGTTCCAGCATATCCCCCTCGCAGGGGCCGACGACGCAAAGGCCATCTTCAAGACTGAAACGCGCACCATGTGTGGAGCAAATGATTTCGTTGTGAATATCACTGATGAACTCATCGGGCTCAAGTTCAAGCGGCACACCAATATGGGGGCAACTGTTGACGTAACCGAAAACCCCTGCCCCGTCTCGCACGACAAAAATCCCGGCCCTACCTGCATTTCCGTCAAGAGATATGCCCTTGGCCCCGGTCGCATCCAGATCGGAAAGCGCGCATAACACTGTTCCGGGTGGCGGCAACTCAACCGTCATGCCGAAACACCACCCATCTCGCAAATCGCTTTCCAGGATGCATCATCTATCGGCATGACCGACAAACGGGATTGTCTGAGCAACGGCAATTCGGCAAATCGCGGATCAGCTTTGATATCGGCAAGCGTCACCGGATTTGGTACCGGTTTGACGGTTTTGAAATCAACCTGAACAAATTTGCCGCTGGCATCAGTAGGATCGGGATAAGCTTCGCGGACCACCTCGACAATGCCGACAATCCGTTTTTCATTCACCGAGTGATAGAAAAACGCCAGATCACCTATCTGCATTGTCTTAAGGTTCTTTGCCGCCTGATGGTTCCGAACCCCGTCCCATCCTTCGACACCCTTCTTGACCTGATCGTCCCACGACCAGCTTCCCGGCTCGGTTTTGATCAGCCAATGCGCCATGGGTCAGAATACCTTTTTGAACGGACGAATAATCACGGATTCGAACAGTCCTGCCTTGCCATAAGGATCATTTGCCGCAAATTCTTCGGCATCGGCCTGATTATCAAACTCGATAATGAAAACCGAACCATTCATACCCTCAAGATCGGGATCAAGCGTCGGCCCTGCCGCAACGATCCTGTCAGCAAAACTGTCCTTGATATAGGCAAGATGCGCATCCCGGTTCGCTTTGCGAACGGCAAGATGCCCCGGTTTGTCGACACAACGAATGTAAAAATGCATGGCAGCGTTCCCTGTCAAAATTGGTTTTGATACCGGTAAATTGACAGAACCCGCTCAAAGGCTCAAGCCGAACAAAAGCTGATAGCGTGGATGTGACCGGATTATTTGCCAGTTTCAAGCTCATCGCGAAATGGGCGCTGCAACAATGCATTGATCGTGCTTCGCAGGTCCGCATCATGATTGGCGACCTGATCCACGGCACTGCAGATCGGCATTTCAATACCGTATTTCGACGCAACGGCCGCAATTGACGCGGCAGTATGCACACCTTCGGTCACGGAACGACGTTCAGCCAGAATATCCTCGGCCTTGCCGCCCTGACCAAGGGCAAACCCGAAGGTGTAATTGCGCGACAACGTACCGGTACAGGTCAGCGTCAAATCACCAAGTCCCGCCAGCCCCATCATGGTTTCAATCCGGCCCCCCATTGCCACCGCCAATCGTGACATTTCGGCAAGGCCACGGGTAATCAGGGCTGCGCGCGCATTGTCACCAAGCTCAAGCCCTGCCACAACGCCACTTGCGATTGCCAGAACGTTTTTGATAGCCCCCGCAACTTCAACCCCCACAACGTCGGTACTGAAATAGGGCCTAAACGCCGACGTACCGATCAGTTCCACCAGATCCTTGCCCAAATTCCTGTCTGAACAGGCAAGTGTAATCGCCGCGGGCAGACCTTTTGCAACTTCCTGTGCAAATGTCGGCCCTGACAAAACCGCAACCGGAACATCACCAAGTGTTTCGTTCACGACCTGTGCCATAAGCGCACCGGTCTTTTTTTCGATGCCTTTGGCGCAAATAACTGCAGGAAGCATTTCGGGCCAATGGGGTGCCAGCTTTGACAAAGTGCTTCGAAGATGTTGTGCCGGTGTCACCAGAAGAACCGCGTTTGACTCTCGCAGTCCATCAAATGCAACGGTTGCCCTTAATGCTTCGGGAAGCTTTATGCCGGGCAGGTAAACGTCATTTTCACCCGATGTGTCGATCCGTTCGGCCAAGGCGCGATCACGCAATACCAGCTCAACATCAGCGCCAGCCCGTACAGCCTGAATGGCCAGTGCAGTACCCCATGCGCCCCCGCCGACTACCGTTATGCGCTTATCCGACATAGTTCTTTTCGACCCCGATGATAAATATTCGAACAGTTTGACGTTTGGAAAACATCAGGCCTTCACGCCCGCGCCCGGACGTTTTGGTGCCTCCGGATCAAGCGGCCAACGCGGACGCGGTTTGAAATCAAGATCATCATGCTGCCCCAAACGAAACCGTTCCAGCCCGGCCCACGCAATCATCGCTGCGTTGTCGGTGCATAATTCCAATGGTGGTGCCACTAATGTCATGCCTGCCTGATCGGTCAGTTCCGTCAAACGGGTCCGCAGATATTTGTTCGCGGCAACCCCACCAGCAAGCACCAGAGTTTTACCTGTCGAATAATCACGCAT
>CAMPHD010000307.1 GCA_946885765.1 uncultured Thalassospira sp. | reverse complement strand
AAGGCCGGATCGGAAGGCGACGTTGCCAGGAACCTGTCGAAACTGTTTGCCGAAACGCCGCAGGGCCGGATTGCGGTTGCGTGTTTTGCCACCAATGTCGCGCGGTTGCAGTCAATTGTTGAAGCGGCACATGAAAACAACCGTTGTGTCGGGTTGGCCGGGCGGTCATTGAACCGTGTGACCGAAGCCGCACGTGCGGTTGGCTATCTGACATCCTATCCGAACCTTTTGACCGATGAAGACGCGATGGAAGTCCCCAAGGATCAGGTTTTGCTGATCTGTACCGGGTCGCAGGGCGAACCGCGTGCGGCGATGTCGCGCATTGCCAAGGGCGATCATCCGACCGTGCAGCTTGATCCGGGTGATACGGTTGTGTTTTCCGCGCGCGAAATTCCGGGCAATGAAAAATCCATCGGCTATATCCAGAACCTTTTGATCCGGCGCGGTATCCGCGTGATTACCGCGCGCGATGAACCGATCCATGTATCGGGTCACCCGGGCAGACAGGATCTGGCGCGGATGTATCAGTTGACCCGCCCCAAAATCCTTGTGCCCGTGCATGGTGAAACCCGCCATCTGTGCGAACAGGCGGCCCTTGGCGCGGAATGCCAGATACCTGAACAGGTGATCCCGCATGATGGCACGGTCATTCGCCTGTCGCCGGGCAGTGCGCATGTGATTGGCGTTGCCGAAAGCGGGGTGCTTTGCCTTGATGGCGGGCGGTTGCTTAAGCGGGATTCCGATACCATCCGCAATCGCAATCGCATCGTCTGGAACGGTGTGATGTTTGTGACCGTTGTGCTGAACCAGTTTGGCGAGATGGTCGGTGATCCGATGATCACGGCACCGAGCCTGTTTGACGAGGTCGGCGATGATGTCCGCCTTGATCATTTCGCCGCCGAGATTGGCAACCGCGTCGATCAGCTTAATGATGACGAGGTGCTTGACGATGCCGCGGTGATCCTTGCTATCCGGCAATCCCTGCGCCGTCCGGTGCGCCAGCGTCTGGGCAAGCGGCCGATGATTGAAGTTCACCTTGTGCGGGTGAACGAGAAGGGCTAGGCGGCTTTCAATCCGGGGCGGCGGCATACGACCAAATGGGCGGTTGTCTTTGGCATTGCGCGCGCCCTAGATTGACGGTGATCGGGCAGATCACATTGCAGGAGTAGAACATGATTGGACGGCTGAACCATGTGGCGATTGCGGTGCCGGACCTTGAGGAAGGTATCCGGCTTTATCGCGATGTGCTGGGTGCGAAGGTTTCCGAACCGCAGGACGAGCCCGATCATGGGGTGACTGTGGTTTTTGTCGAACTGCCCAACACCAAGATCGAATTGTTATATCCGCTGGGTGAGGGATCGCCCATTCAGGGGTTCCTTGACAAGAACACATCGGGTGGCATTCATCATGTCTGCTATGAGGTTGAGGATATTCTGGCGGCGCGTGACCAGCTTTTGAAAAATGGCGCGCGCGTGCTGGGCACGGGGGAGCCCAAAACCGGGGCGCATGGCAAGCCGGTTCTGTTCCTGCATCCCAAGGATTTCAACGGCACGCTTGTTGAGCTTGAACAGGTTTAAGTTTCTTTCTCGCCGTATCGGCCCTTATTCTCGCAACCACGAAAAGAGTGCAGTATGAACTGGTTTTCCGCGATTCTTGTTTACATCGTGATCTGGTGGCTGGTGCTGTTCATGGTGTTGCCGGTCGGCGTGAAGCGTGAGGAAAATGTCCAGCCCGGCCACGATAGCGGCGCACCGCAGAAGCCGCATATGTGGAAGAAGGTTCTGGCAACCAGCCTGATTTCGGCGATTTTGTGGGTGGTGGCGTATTTCGTGATCACGAGTGGCATGATCGAAGTCCGTCCGCCGCAATGAGTTTTGGCGCAGGCCGGTAAAAAAAACAAACCCCGCACATTTGTTGCGGGGTTTTTGTTTGCGGGGCTGCACAAACATTGCGGGAAAGGGAAGGTGGGCCGGGATGCGGGCAAAAAAAAGCAAGATCACAAGGATCTTGCCAAGATGCTATTTTTATAGCTGTTTTCCCGTAATCTTTTTTTGCTTCCTCCTAAGACCTGGGCACTTGGCACAGGTTTTATTTCGACGTCGCGCCTGCTTCTTGTATGCTTATTGGCAACAAAGCCTCCCGCAATTTTATGAGCGGCTGCGGTACGTCTTCCGCAACGATCTTACGTCGTTAGCGGAGGACCAAAAAGCCACATATTTCACTTTTGTGCAAGATGTTTTGACTAAACTTCACAAATGATTCGATGTTGCGCCGCACATAAATAGGATGGGTCGATGATATGAAGAGTTTTATGACAGGTTGCCCTATGGGAATCAGCGAATATGCTGCGAAAACCGCTGTTTTTGCGCTTGCCGCAGCGATAGTTTGCACGTTTGTAACCGCCGCGCTCGCACAATCCGACTCCCCGTTGCCGGGACCGGGGGCAACCAAAAATGCACAGACGGACGGGGCAGGCGCGACAAGCCCGCAAACCGCCAAGCCGACCGTTACAGTCACGCGATCAGCCTGCCGGGAGCTGGTCAGCCATGTGCCAGATGATGATGTTGCCTATAAACCCGGTGTTGATGTTTATGGCCGCGAGGTTGCCCCGGCTGATCTTGATGGTGGCAGCGAGATATTGAAGTCGCTGCCCAAGGAAATCGAATTTCCGGTGACGATTGATTTCTTTGAATATGCGGGGATTTCAGCGCCAGACGGGATCAGTGGCGAGTCCAATATCGGCAAGATCACCTATCGCAACGGGCGGGTTTATTTCAACGACACGCCGCTTGGCAACGAGGCGGGGCAGGATGAACTGGCGGCTGCGTGCCGGGCGGCGGGCTTTCGGTAAGGTTGTACCTGAAAAAGCCTGTGTGTTTTCGCAAACCTGCCACGATTGGGCGCTAGATCACGTCTTGCCGATATAAAGCAAGTTCCGGCTTGCGTTTCGGGCTGTGCTGTCGCATTTTCCGGGCAAGGTCTTTTGTATACCTGATATTTTCAGCTTTGATCATCACGAGGCATTGATGCGTCTTTCCCAGTTCTTTCTGCCGACCCTCAAGGAAACGCCGGCAGAAGCACAGATCGCTTCCCATCGACTGATGCTGCGTGCCGGTATGGTGCGCCAGCTTTCGGCGGGGATTTATTCCTGGCTGCCGCTTGGTTACCGCGTGCTTAAAAAGATCGAACAGATCGTGCGCGAAGAGCAGGACGCGATTGGCTGCAACGAATTGCTGATGCCGACGATCCAGCCAGCCGAACTTTGGCAGGAAAGCGGGCGGTACGAGGATTACGGCCTTGAAATGCTGCGCATCACCGACCGTCATGACCGCAAAATGCTGTTTGGTCCGACCAACGAGGAAGTGATCACCGATATCTTCCGCAAGGATGTCCGGTCCTATAAGCAGCTTCCGCAGATGCTGTATCACATCCAGTGGAAATTCCGCGACGAGATCCGCCCGCGCTTTGGCGTGATGCGCGGTCGCGAATTCCTGATGAAGGATGCGTATTCGTTCGATGTCGATTACGAAAGTTCGCGGCATGCCTATAACAAGATGTTTCTGGCCTATTGCCGGACCTTTACGCGCCTTGGCGTCAAGGCGATCCCGATGGTGGCCGATACCGGCCCGATTGGCGGCGACCTTAGCCATGAATTCATCATTCTGGCGGAAACCGGCGAAAGCGAAGTGTTCTGCGACAAGAAGTGGCTGGACAAGGATCTGACAGGCAAGGGTGTTGATCTGAATGATCGCACCGGGCTTGAAAACTGGGTACAGACGACGCTTGAAGATTACGCCGCGACCGAAGACAAGCATGATCCGGCCAACAGCCCGATTTCCGGTGACGACATGATCGCGACGCGCGGGATCGAAGTCGGCCATATCTTCCATTTCGGGGCCAAATATTCCGAACCGATGGGGGCCACCGTGCTTGGCCCGGATGGCAAGGAAGTCCCGGTACAGATGGGATCATACGGCATTGGCGTTTCGCGGCTTGTCGGCGCACTGATCGAGGCATCGCACGACGAAAACGGCATTATCTGGCCGGAAGAGGTTGCACCGTACAAGGTTGGCCTGATCAACCTTCGGACCGGTGATGATGAATGCGATGCGGCCTGCGAAGACGTTTATGCCAAGCTGCATAATGCCGGGATCGAAGTGCTTTATGATGACCGCGACATTCGCGCGGGCGGCAAGTTTGCCGATATGGACCTGATCGGTCTGCCGTGGCAGATCGTGATTGGCCCGAAAGGCATCAAGGCTGGTGTGGTCGAGCTTAAAAACCGTAAATCCGGCGAGCGGACGGAAGTCACGCTTGAAGCCGCACTCAACCAGATCGGCGCCTGATAACGATTTTGCAAACGGGGCAGCCATGGCTGCCCCGTCCTGATTTCCGGAATTCTTTCCGATACGCTTCCACGAGGATCATTTGCGCATGTTCAGTCCGTTCGAACGTCTGGTGGCTTTCCGCTACCTGCGTCCCCGTCGGCAAGAGGGCTTTGTTTCCGTCATCGCCATCTTTTCGCTGCTTGGCATCATGCTGGGCGTTGCGACCCTGATTATCGTCATGTCTGTCATGAAC
>CAMPHD010000306.1 GCA_946885765.1 uncultured Thalassospira sp. | reverse complement strand
ATCTGGCACCAAGCGAAAAACAAAGACAAAAGCTCATATTAAAAGGCAGGGCTTCGGAATATGTCAAAACCTTCTTCTGCTTCACAATTTCTCGGGCAGGCAAGCAGGCATGCTGTTGTCGTTGGTGCCGGGATCATTGGTGTCAATGTTGGTTTGGCTCTTTTGAAGAAGGGCTATGATGTCACGATTGTTGATCGTGGCGAGCCGGGGATGGGAGCATCTTTTGGCAATGCAGGGGGAATTGCGGTTACGGAATGCGCGCCGATTGCCATGCCGGGTGTTTGGGCAAATGTGCCCGGCTGGCTTATGGACCCATTGGGGCCACTTTCGGTGCGCTGGTCCTATTTGCCTAAAATGATGCCGTGGCTGATCCGTTTTCTGGCCGCCAGTTCGAAAAGTCGGGTAGAGCAGATTGCGACTGAACTTGCCGCGATCCTCAACCGCGCCTGGGAAGACTACGATCCGGTGATCGCAGAAGCAGGCCTTTCCGATGCGGTCTTTAAAAAAGAAGGCGCCATGGGGGTTTATCGCAGCGAGAAAACACGCCGTGATGCCGAATATGGAATTGATCTTCGCCGTCGTAACGGGGTCAAAATTCGTGATCTGACCAAGGATGAGGTCAGGGATATTGAGCCCGATCTGGCCCCTATCTTTGCTTGCGGTGTCATGGAAGAGGACTGGGGGCGGGTTCTTGACCCGTTCCGGATTGTCACCGGCCTTTACAAACATTTTCTGGAACGCGGTGGAAAGTTTCAAAATGCCGAGGTTACCGATTTCGTTTACCGCGATGGCAAGCCACGTGCCGCGA
Organism: uncultured Thalassospira sp.; assembly: GCA_946885765.1. Next base: position 3,777 of record CAMPHD010000306.1, on the reverse strand, counting down.
TGACGGCACAAGGCGATCAGATTACCTTCGACAAGGTTGTTGTTGCTTGTGGCGCATGGTCAAAAACGCTGGCCAAGCGACTTGGCTCATCCGTACCTCTTGATACGGAACGCGGCTATAACACAACGGTGCCTTATGATGGTGTCAGGCTGTCGCGCATGGTCATCTGTGCCGATGACAGCTTTGTTCTGACCCCGATGGAAATGGGCATTCGCGTGGGCGGTGCGGTTGAACTTGGCGGACTGGTTGCGGCCCCCAATTATGATCGCGCCAAGGCCCTTTATGCCAAAGGTAAAGAAGTTCTTCCGAAGCTCAGTGCCGAAGGCGGCACGGAATGGATGGGTTTCCGCCCGTCAATGCCTGATTCCAAACCGGTGATTTCGGCAAGCCCCAAACATGAAAACGTCTTTTTCGCATTTGGCCATGGCCATCTTGGCCTGACCATGGCGGCGACTACCGGAAGGCTGATCGCCGACCTGATGAGTGATGAGACTGCCTCCGTTAAGATGACTCCGTATCGTATTGATCGTTTCCAAGGATAAGGCCGCACCAAATGGCAAAACACAGCTTCTTCTGTATCGATGGACATACCTGCGGCAATCCGGTGCGTGTGGTTGCCGGTGGCGGACCAAAGCTTGAAGGTGCAAACATGCTCGAAAAACGGGCGCATTTTCTGGCGGAATATGACTGGATCCGAACCGGACTGATGTTCGAACCTCGCGGCCATGATATCATGTCGGGCTCGATCCTTTATGAACCGACCCGCGATGATTGCGATGTTGCCATTCTGTTTATTGAAACGTCGGGCTGCCTGCCGATGTGCGGTCACGGTACAATCGGGACGGTCACCATGGCGATCGAGGAAGGTCTGGTAAAGCCGAAGACCCCGGGGATGCTTCGTCTTGAAACGCCTGCTGGGTTGGTGATTGCTGAATATAAACAGGTTGGCGATTACGTGGAATCGGTCAAGCTGACCAATGTGCCATCCTTCCTTTACAAAACGGATATCGAAGTCGACTGTCCCGATCTTGGCCCGATCAAGGTTGATGTTGCCTATGGTGGAAATTTCTATGCGATTGTCGAACCGCAGGAAAACTTCCGTGATATGGCCGATTACACGGTGGGCGATTTTCAGCGTATCAGTCCGGAACTTCGTTGCCGCCTGAACGAGGCTGCCGAATTTGTTCATCCTCTTCACCCCGATATCAAGGGCCTGTCGCATATCCAGTGGACCGGTAAACCGACCCAGCCGGACAGCACCCATCGCAATGCGGTGTTTTATGGAGATAAGGGGATTGATCGATCACCCTGTGGAACCGGCTCATCTGCTCGCCTTGCGCAACTGGTCGGCAAGGGGCAATGGAACCCGGCGCATGAACTGGTTCATGAAAGCGTTATCGGGTCGCAGTTCCGTGTTACCGTCGTCGAGCAGACCAAAGTCGGTGGTTATGACGCGGTGGTGCCCGGGATCGAGGGCTGGGCGCGCAAGCACGGCTACAACACGATTTTCATTGATGATCGTGACCCTTATGCGCATGGGTTTATCGTGAAATAGGCGCTTGATCGGGGCCGGTTTCTATTCGCAAAGCCCTCATGCCGTTGCGGCATGATTGCAATTATATTGCACCTAAACCAACGCATCGGTATGACTAGAAAAAGGGGCGGTGACGTTTGGGGATATGAAGCCGGGCCCGATACCGCACAGGATAGATAATAAAGAGCCAAAATGACCGCATCACCGCGTTTTACCCGCCGCACCATTACAGATCAGGTAACCGAAGATTTGCGCGCCCGTATTCTGTCGGGTGATTTCCCGGCTGGGTTCCAGTTGCGTCAGGATGCGATTGCAAGCGAGTATAATGTTTCGCGCATTCCGGTTCGTGAGGCTCTCCAGCGTCTTGATGCCGAGGGATTGGTTTCTTTCCAGCCGCACAAAGGGGCCATTGTCGCCCACCTTTCGCTTGACGAGATCGAGGAACTTTTTGAAGTTCGCAAATTGCTCGAATGCGAATTGTTGCGCCACGCTGTACCGCGGCTGACTCCGCAGGATATCAAGTCGGTCGAAGACATTCTTGCCGTTTATGACGAATCTTTCCGTTCAGGGGATATTTCGAAATGGGGCGAGTTGAACCGCGAGTTCCATGACCGGCTTTATCGGGCTTCGAACCGGCCCAAGACGCTCGAAATCGTTCGCATGATCGGCAATAACACGGTGCGTTTTACCCAGGCACAACTGGCGTTATCCGGGGCGACCGATAGGGCGGAACGCGAACATCACCATATTCTTGATGCCTGCAAGGCGCGTGATGTCGACTACGCGGTCGAGCTGCTCGAAGCACATATCGAGAATTCTAAAAACAGTCTGATCGATTGCCTGCGCGGCGCGCGCGCCAGCGAAGATGTTGTCGGCTGACAGTCCTTTCGGCATTCCGATTGATTGGTTCTGCGCAGGGTTATCTGACAATAAATCCGCGTCCGATATCGTCATCCGCATCGTGCCAGAAACTTGCAGCCCCACTATAATGCGCTTTGCCCGATACTTCGGCAATGATTGCCGGGAATGTGCCGCATCTGGTTATCCCGGCAACGCGGCCTTCAAATCCTGATCCTATAACGCTTTCAAACTGGCGTGTCATATCAGGCGCGATCAATCCCTTGGCGTGTTGAATCGCCAGACGTGCGCTGACCCCGGACCCGGTCGGGCTACGATCCACCTGATTGTCGGCAAACACACACATATTGCGTGTCGGATCGCCTGACCACGTGTCCTTGCCATCAGTCAGGATCGCACCATACAGAAATGCCAGGTCCTCATGATCCGGATGGCTTAGGTAAACACCGGCATTAACCGCTTCGCATATGGATTGTGCGAGGTCGGTGAGTTCGCGAACCGGCGACGATCCGACTTCCAGTCCGAATTGTCCGACATCGAGAATGGCATAGAACGCACCGCCATAACCGATATCTGTTTTGAATACCCGGCCATCGGCAAGTACCTGTTCAACATCGGTTGCAAACATGAAGGATGGCACGGATTTAAACCGTACGGCACCTGTTTGCCCGTTGGTGACTTCAACTTCGGCTCGGACCAATCCACAGGGGCATTCAATATTGACCTGCGTCACCGGTTCAACCGGGGGCACCAACCCATAATCAACAGCATATCGACCAAGTGCGAGAATCGCATGGCCGCACATGGTCGAATAGCCTTCATTATGAATGAACAGAACGGCCAGATCTGCATCCGGCAAGCTGGGCTCGACCAGAATGGCCCCATACATGTCGTAATGACCACGCGGCTCGAACATCAGAAACCGCCGCAGATGATCAAGTTCATCGCGGGCATATCGGCGTTTGGCCAGAATATCGTTGCCCGGAATCGCAGGATATCCCGACGTGATAATCCGAAGCGGTTCGCCGCCTGTATGCATATCAATGACGTTGATCGGGGATTCTTGACCGGGCAGGGAAGGTTTCAAGGTCATTTGGCGACTCATTTTGGTGTTCTGCAAATTTTTACAGGAAATTCAGGGCCGGATTCCCGGCAAAGTCAGGCGCTTCGTCTGGTACGGCATATGTATCTTAGCGGCCTTGAACATCCGCGCAATAGCAGCTCGCCCGGATTTTGACGTCAGGCTCGGCCTTGCAGGTCATAAAAGTGAAACCTATATGTGGTTTCGCGCAAAAATTTTGCGTCTCGCGCTTTCTGTCATTTTTTCTTAAAAAAGGTATTTACAGGTCCGGCGAGGGGCCCTATAACCCGCCTCCACCGACGGG
>CAMPHD010000305.1 GCA_946885765.1 uncultured Thalassospira sp. | reverse complement strand
CATGCACCATGGAATTGTAGACGTGGCGTGTAAGTGCCAGATGGTCCTGCAATTCATAAAGCTTGTTGTGATAAATCACGCCAATCGGGTTTTCCTGTCCGTCGACAACACCGGCGGTAAGGGCGCCGGGCAATTCAGGGAAGGCGATTTGCGTGGTTTGCGCCCCGGTGGCTTCAAGGGCCGCGACGATTTGCAGTTCTGGCGGGGTGCGCAGCTTCAGGCCAGCAAGGTCATCTGGTGAATTGATCGGCCTGACCGAGTTGGTCACATTGCGGAAGCCATATTCCCAGTTCGACAGCATGACCAGACCCTGCTTTTCAAGCTTGGGGGCCGCCCATTCCATGAACGGTCCGTCAAGAACCCGATGTGCTTCGTCATAGCTGCTAAAGGCAAACGGCGTCATAACCGTACCAAATGCCTTTTCATATTTATCGAGTGCTCCCTGCGTCGGGAGGTTCATGTCGATGATGCCCAGAACGGTCTGTTCAAGCTGTTCGGGCGGTGCGCCCAGTTCGTTTGCGGGATACAGTTCAACGACGATTTCGCCGTTGGTGCGTTTTTCAACGTTTTCCTTGAACTGCTTGGCGGCAATATGCCCCGGGTGCGTTTCGGCCGCGAAATGCGACAGGCGTAAAACGATTTCAGCCTGCGCGGACTGGATTGACGAGATTGCTGAAACGGAAAGCAGCGTTGCCAGAACCGACAAGGCAGCTTTGGTCATTCTTTGTTTTTTCAAGATGTTTCCTCCGGTGAATATAAATGCGCTTCACACGCTTTTTCTTGTTGGGGGATGGCATTCCAAATGATCCCCAAAGAGGCTTCAGGAAGGCCTCAGGAATCTTTGGGGAAGGCGGCTTCGACGCCTGAAAGTTTTTCGTATGCCTTGATCACGGCCGTGCAGCCTTCCTGACCAAAGCCCATGATGGAAGCGAGCGAATAGGTCTGATGGACCGAACTCGCCATAAAGCCCGGTAGCCCCGCTTTTTCGAGCCAGCGGACATAATAGCCGACATCTTTTTCCGCCCATTCAAGGGCCATGTATGGGGTGAAATCGCGCTCAAGGGTTTTGCGGCCATACAGATCCATCATGCCGCTTTTGCCGCCAGCGGCTGAAATGATGTCGATGACCTTGGTCATATCCAGACCTTCTTTCGCCGCCAGGGCAAAGCCCTCGCAGAACGAGGCCACATTGGCAAAGGCGATGAAGTTGTGGATCAGCTTCAAACGAATGGCATGGCCGCTTGGTCCGACATGGAAAATATTTTCGGCATAGGTATCAAACAGTGGACGAAGATCTTCCAGAAGTTCCGTGTCCCCGCCATAAAGGACATTCACGCATCCCTGTTCGGCATGGATTGGCGTGCGGGTCATCGGCGCTTCGCAATAGCGCACGCCGATTTTTGCGCAGGTGGCACTCATCAGATCAACGTGATCCGGGCTGGTCGTTGTGTGATCCAGCAGGATTTGCCCCGGTTTCATGTCCTGAAGGCAACCGGTATCACCATCAATGGTCAGCTTCTGAACATCTTCTGCCTTGCCGATGCAAAAAGCCAGAACGTCACAATCACGCGCCATGTCTCGTACGGATTTGGCAACAATCGCACCCCGGCTTTCGGCGAGCTTGACCTTTTCCCGATCCAGATCAAGCACGTGCACTTTCACGCCCTTAAGCAGCATGTTCTTGACCAGACCACTGCCCATTCCACCCAGGCCGACAAAGCCGACGGTTTTTTCAAAAGCCACGTTTTCCTCCGTTTTCCGATGTTTGCCGCTGCATTTTCGGTGCATGGCCATTCTTCATTGAAATCGGACATAACATGTCTTCTTGTTGTCTGACAACCTGTTTTTATGTTGACAAAATAAATCTTGTCCATGCATAAGGTCCGCACCATAAGGATCAGTCACGGCTGATCGATCCTCACCAGAAAAGGGCATTTTCGGTGGACTCTTTTACGCGACTAAGTAGACGTCCAAGCTTGACCGATGACATCTCGCAGAAGCTTTCCCGCATGATTCTTGACGGTAAGGTTGTCGCTGGCGAACAATTGCCGACCGAGCAAAGCCTTGCGGAGAGTTTTGGTGTTGCGCGTACCGTGGTCCGCGAAGCCATTTCACGTCTCAAGCATGACGGTCTGGTTGACTCACGACAGGGCGTTGGTGCTTTCGTCGCAGAGCCAAGTGCACGCAGCGCATTTCGCATCAGCCCGGCCTGTTTCGAAAAACGCCAGAAATTGCTTGAAATCCTTCAGTTGCGTACCGGTATTACGTCAGAGGCGGCTGGTCTTGCCGCCGCTCACCGGATGGATGCAGACCTGCAGTTCATGGATACGGCGTATGACAACATGGAACGCTCGCTGTCGGGGGGGGATGCCGCAGCAGAAAAGCATGTACTGGCGGAGCGCAGCTTCTATCAGCGGATCGCAGAGGCATCCGGCAACCAGTATATTCTGGAATTCCTTTCGATGCTCGACACCCGGATCGATATGGAATTGCGGTCTGTTGCCATGAAGAACGCGCGTGTCACGGAATGGAGTGCGGAAGTTCTGGCCGAACACAAGGCCGTGCTTGAAGCCATTCGCGCGCAGGATGAAACCGCAGCCTCGCAGGCTGTGCGGTATCACTATTCCCTTGCGGCACAACGTCTGGCGGATCGCGCAGACCTGGCAGATACATAAAATCAGGGGCGCCAAGCCTCTGTAAAAATTTACATCAATAACAGTCTAGTGGAGGCACCGATGCAATGCACGGGAGGTCAACTGATCACTAATGTCTTGGTTCAACAAGGCGTGGATCGAATTTTTGGTGTACCGGGCGAAAGTTTTCTCGCTGTTCTTGATGCTCTGGTTGATACCCCGCAGATCGAATTTGTCGCAACCAAGCATGAAGGCGCGGCATCCTTTATGGCGGATGCGGATGGCAAACTGACCGGGCGTCCGGGCATTGTTCTGGTTACTCGCGGCCCCGGCGCGTCAAATGCTTATGCTGGTGTACATGTCGCCTATCAGGATTCAACACCGCTCATCATGCTGGTCGGTCTGATCGGGCGGGATGACGAAGAACGTGAAGCTTTCCAGGAGTTTGATCTCAAGGCGATCTTCGGAACCCAGACGAAATGGACAGCGACAATCAATAATGCTGCTCGGATTCCCGAATTGCTGACCCGTGCCTTTCAGGTGGCAATGTCGGGGCGTCCCGGTCCGGTTGTTCTTGGCTTGCCCGAAGACATGCTGCGGGATGTGGTTGAAGCGGGCCCGCTTCCGGCAAAAGTAACCCCGGTTCAGGGTGCTCCTTCGGACGAGCAGATTGGCGAAATCGCCAAAATCCTCTCTGAGGCAAAATCACCTTTGGTAATAGCCGGTGGTGAAACCTGGGATGAACAGGCCTGTGCCGATCTCGCTGATTTTGCGGCGACATGGAACCTGCCGGTTACATGCAGTTTCCGTAGTCAGGATCGAATGTCGGCGTTGCATTCCTCTTACGTCGGAGATGCCGGTTTGGGTATTAACCCAGCGCTTGCCAAGAGGATTCGCGATGCCGATGTCTTGCTGGTTCTGGGCGCACGCCTTGGGGATTGTACGACATCGGGTTACACATTGCTTGATGTCCCGGTCGCCAGACAGAAAATCCTTCATATCCATCCGGATGCAAATGAAATCGGGCGTGTTTATGCTCCGGAGCTTGGCGTCTGCAGCGGCATGAAACAGGCTCTTTCTGCACTGGTGAAACGCAATGCCCCAATCGCCAAAACGGCCTGGGCCGACTGGACAAAGGCCGCGCGTGACGATTACCTGATCTGGTCGAGGCCAAACCCGACATCGCATGGCCTAGTCAATCTGGCATCAGTCATTCAGCATCTGAACGAGAATCTGCCCGAAGATGCAATTCTGACCAATGGTGCAGGCAACTATACCGTTTGGGTGCATCGTTTCTATCAGCATCGCCGTTTCAGAACCCAGGTTGCCCCGACATCCGGTACAATGGGTTATGGTCTGCCTGCTGCCATTGCGGCCAGCCTGCGTCATCCCGACCGGCTCAGCATCTGTTTTGCTGGCGATGGCTGTTTCCAGATGACGCTTCAGGAGCTGGCAACCGCCCAGCAATTCGGTGCGCGCGTGATCGTTATTCTGGTTAACAACGGCATGTATGGTACCATCCGCATGCATCAGGAAAAAAGCTATCCGGGCCGGGTCAGTGGGACAGATATCGTCAATCCGGACTTTGGCAAACTGGCCGAGGCCTATGGCATTGCAACCGCCAGGGTCGAGAAAACAGAACAGTTTGCAGCCGCCTTTGACGCGGTGGCAGCATCGGGCAAGTCGGCTGTGATTGAAGTGATCACCGACCCCGAAGACCTTACCCCGAGGTTCTCCTTGTCCGAACTTCGAGCAAGCGCGCAGTAAATCAACATTCGCGGGTTCTTCCCATAGAAAAATTCATCGGATGATTTGAGAAAAACAGGAGGCACCAATGTCCTATAACCTGACAGGGAAACATCTGATCGCGGGCGACTGGGTTGCAGGAGCCGCAACCTTCCAGTCCGAACCGGCCCACGGCCCGGCCAATACTTTCCCGGTTGGCACCCCGGCCATGGTTGATCAGGCCGCCAAGGCCGCCGAAGAAGCATTCTGGTCCTATGGCTATT
>CAMPHD010000304.1 GCA_946885765.1 uncultured Thalassospira sp. | reverse complement strand
GCGGAAAGACGTATTCAGGGCCAAAGCGATATTCCTCTGCTTCCCGAGACAGTTGACGAATATCGCAGCCTTCAGTTGCCCCAAAAATGGTGTGCTGTTCCATGGCGTGTCAGCCCGTTGATCCGGACAATTCAAACTGCAGACGCACTGGCGATTGATGGTGTTTCACCTGATGAACATTGGATTGAAATGAACTGGGGTGACTGGGAAGGGAAAAAGCTCTCCGATCTGCGCCGTGATCTTGGTGCGCAAATGCAGAAAAATGAAGATCGCGGCTGGGACTTTCATCCGGATGGAGGCGAAAGCCCGCGCGACGTCCTTTCCCGGGTTGAGGCCGCATTGATCAGCAATCGTGATGGTGATTTTGGTGTCGTGACTCACAAGGGGGTTATTCGTGCGGTCTATGCTGCGGCAAGCGACTGGGACATGATGGGGAAAATCCCCGACAGGCTTGATTGGAAAAGCATTCATGTCTTTTCCTGGTCTTCAGAGGGCGAGCTTGGCATCGTTGATCTTAATTGTCCGCTGCTTGAACGGGACGGAACAGCTGCATGAGTGACGTACTGATCTATGTTCAGCATTTGCTTGGTATCGGTCATGTGCACCGCATTGCTCTGATCAATGCGGAACTGAACAGGCTTGGTGTGACAACAACCGTTGTGACCGGAGGTATTCCCGATGCCGCACTGGATTTCGGCAGCGATGATGTGATCCAGTTGCCACCTTGCCGAACTGCCGATAGTGGTTTTTCCGGATTGGTCGACGAGGCAGGCAATTCGGTTGATGAGGCATGGAAGAAAGCGCGAAAGCAGGCATTGCTTGATGCGTTCAAATCAGTTGCACCAAGACTGTTGATGATCGAGATGTTTCCCTTCGGGCGTCGTGCCTTCCGGTTTGAACTACTGCCGTTGCTGGAATTGGCCGAGCAGGCGGAGATTCCCCGTATCTGTTCCGTTCGTGACCTTCTGGTTCGAAAATCAGACCCGTCAAAAGAAGCCTGGATGCGCGATGTTGCGCGCAGTCATTTTGACTGCGTGCTGGTTCACGGTGATCCAACGCTTTTTGATTTCGATCGCAGCTTCCCGTTCGCCAACGATATTGCCGATTTGATCGAATATACCGGCTATGTCGCACCAAAAGCTGATTTTGTGGCAGGCGAACGAAAGGGGGTTATTGTTTCTGCCGGCGGTGGCGCGGTCGGAACTGCATTGATCGAGGCGACACTTGCCGCGCGTCCTCTGTCAAGCCGATTTGCCGATCAGCCATGGGATATCGTCACAGGGCCGCATTTCCCGGCGGACACATTCCATCGCCTTGCACAAAAACTGCCAAGCGGGGTGACGTTGCATCGCTTCCTGCCTGATTTCCGCGAACGGATGGCGCGTGCCTGTGTTTCCGTCTCGCAGGCTGGTTATAATACCCTGATGGATGTTCTGGCGACGGGGACCGCATCGGTAATGGTTCCATTCGCCGACGGTGGCGAAAGCGAACAAAGTGAACGGGCAGCCATTTTGGCGAGCAAGAATGTGCTTTCATTGCTTGATCCGGATGAATTGAGTCCACAATCCTTGTCAAATCAAATAGATCGGGCGAAAAATCCTGTTAAATTAGATATATCTCTGGACGGGGCAGGGATAACTGCGGCTAAACTCGCAGAAAGAATAAGAGGGAAGGCATGAGCACCTGGGATCAACTTCGCGCAGAGCTGGATCTGTGGCAGTCCGAAGAACGGATTGCCACGATGTGGTGGCGCGACGATGACGCAGTTGCCGTTACGCCTGCACTTGAAACGATGCTTGCCTTTGAACAGGATTATAGCGTTCCCTTGGCGCTTGCCGTGATCCCGGCTGATCTTGAACATGATCTGGTACTGCGTCTGGCAGAAACACTTGATACCCGGGTGCTGCAACATGGCTGGTCGCATACCAACCATATGTCTGCTGGCCGTAAAAAGCAGGAACTGGACGATGTTCGGGATATCGGTGCAGTTGTTGCCGATATTCGCCGTGGTTTCGAAGTTCTGTCATCGCAATTTGGCAACCGTTTCCTTCCTGTCATGGTGCCGCCATGGAACCGGATCGCTGACGATGTCATGCGAGCCTTGCCATCGCTTGGATTACGCGGGATCAGCACGTTTAACGCGCGCCTGGATGCCTATCCCATACCCGGCCTTCTGATGGTCAATACGCATGTTGACGTCATTGACTGGCGTGGAACGCGCGGTTTTGTGGGCGAAGATCAATGCATCAATGCGATGATTTCCCATTTATCGGCTCGTCGGAACGGTGTGGTTGATGACGCGGAAGCCACCGGGCTTCTGACTCATCATCTGGTTCACGACGATGCAACGACAAGATTTCTTGAAAACCTGTTTTCGTTTGAGCATGCGGCGCTCAAATGGTTGCGAATACCCGGAGTTTTCCCATGGCAATAAGCCCGATTGAAGAGACCGGCGGTGCTGAAACAGCCGATCCGGTCAAACCGGCTGGTGTGCGTGATCGTGATGTGCAGATCATGGGGTACCCACCAAGACTTATGGCTCCGGATATGGCGAAATCGGTGGCTGGCCTGCTGATTTGTGGTGTTATCGCATTGATACCTGAAATGTTACCGATCATTCAGTGGACTGCCGCGGGGCTTGCCTTGCTGTTTGTTATCTATTTCGTTCGCACGCTGCTAAGGTTTCAATCAAAGATTTATGTGTCGGAATATGGTATCCGAATCAGCAACCTGCGTGGCGGTACGGCGTTCGCATGGTCGGAACTTTCCAAATTCCGGTTGCGTTATTTCTCTACCCGTCGCGATGGCAAAAAGGGGTGGTTTGAACTGACCCTGCAGGCAGGGGAAGCAAAAATCGTCACAGAATCAACATTGGACGGTTTTGATGATCTGCTTGAAATTGCCCGGGATTGGGCCAAAGATAACCAATTACTGGTCGACGACATAACAAGAACCAATCTGATGCGCATGGATGAGGCCGAAACAATGGTTCAGGCAGCAGCATCAAGTCGGGCAGGCGGCATTGGCGAGGGAAGATGACCGATATACTGCGTATCCGTGATTTGAAAGTCGAATTCGTTTTGCCGCATATGCGGGTCAAGGCGGTCGAAAATGTAAGCTTTCGCATTGGCGCGCAGGAAACCGTGGCTCTTGTCGGGGAGTCCGGGTCGGGAAAAACCACCATTTCCCAGGCGATCATGGGATTACTGCCCAAATCGGCACAGATCACCAATGGATCAATTGTTTTTGCTGACCCGAAAAAGCCCGGTACACGGGTTGATATTGCGATGCTTGATCGCTCCGGTGCTGAAATGCGGTCCATTCGCGGTGGCCGTATTTCGATGATTTTTCAGGAACCGATGAGTTCTCTGTCTCCCCTTCATACCATTGGTGACCAGATTTGCGAGGCTGTCCGCCTTCATCGCAAAGTCGGTTCCGGCGAGGCGAAAGAACTTGCCCGTGAAATGCTGGAACTTGTCGGGTTTCCCAATCCGAAAAGGTCCCTGAAAACATATCCGTTCGAACTGTCTGGTGGGTTACGTCAACGTGCGATGATTGCAATGGCGATGGTTTGCCGTCCCGCTTTGCTTGTCGCGGATGAGCCGACAACTGCTCTCGACGTCACCATACAGGCCCAGACACTTCGCCTGATCAAGGATATGCAGTCCGAACTGCAAATGTCGGTTCTGTTGATTACCCATGATCTTGGTGTGGTCGCCAATATGGCGGACCGAATGGTGGTGGTGTATGATGGTCGGGTTGTCGAAAGCGGTTTGACCCATGATGTTTTTGTCAATCCGGGGCACCTCTATACCCAGTCGTTACTTTCTGCCGTTCCGCATTTCGATATGGGCCCCGATGAACGTCTGCGCCCGTTGCGCGAAATCAAGCCCAAGGTCGACAGTCTGCTGACTTTCCGCGGTGACAAGGATTTGTCGACCGAGGGGGATGTGCCGCCGTCACTGGCATTGCATCCGGCAATGGCAAGTGAACCGGTTTTGGCTGTGCGTCACCTTTATAAAAGCTTTGCCGTGCGTAAAGGCAACTGGTTCAAGGCCGAAGAACAGGAAATTGCCGCCGTCGCCGATGTGTCGCTAACCATTAATCGTGGTGAATGTGTCGGGCTGGTGGGGGAAAGCGGCTGTGGTAAAACCACACTTTCCAAACTGATCATGCGGGCGATGGCACCCGATAGCGGATCGATCCTGTTTCGCGGTGAAAGCGGTCAGATGACCGAATTAACAGGTTTGAACGAAGATCAGCTCAATCCGTATAGAAAGCGTATCCAGTTTGTGTTTCAGGACCCGTTCGGCTCGCTTAATCCGCGCATGACCGTGCAGGATATCATCACGGAACCGATGATCATTCATAGTATTGGTGACGCGTCCTATCGCAAGAAAATGGTGCTGGAACTGATGGAACTGGTGGGGCTTGATCCACGGTTCCTGAACCGCTATCCGCACAGTTTTTCCGGTGGGCAGCGGCAGCGCATTGGCATCGCGCGCGCCCTTTCACTTAAGCCGGACCTTTTGATTTTTGATGAACCGACATCTGCACTTGATGTGTCTGTTCAGGCGCAAATCCTGAACCTTCTAAAGGATTTGCAGCGTGAACTTAAACTGACATACATGTTTATTTCGCATAACCTAGCAG
>CAMPHD010000303.1 GCA_946885765.1 uncultured Thalassospira sp. | reverse complement strand
CTCATTCGACGAATTGTTCCTTCAGGATACGTTCTTCCAGATTGTGTTCCGGATCGAACAGCAATTTGATCTTCATATTGCGGTCTTCGCGGATCATCACGCGCGAGACGTCGCGAACCTCGGTATAATCGGCCACGGCGGAAACCGGACGTTTTTGCGGGTCCTGCACATCAAAAACGACTTCGGCCCCGTGTGGTAACAGGGCACCGCGCCAGCGGCGCGGGCGGAACGGGCTGATCGGGGTTAACGCCATCAACCCGCTTCCCATCGGCAGGATCGGGCCATGGGCCGACAGGTTATAGGCGGTACTTCCGGCAGGGGTGCAGACCAGCGCCCCGTCGCAGACCAGTTCGGCCAGCCGTTCAACCCCGTCGACCTTGATGCGCAGTTTGGCGGCCTGACGGGTTTCACGCAGAAGCGATACCTCGTTAATAGCCAGCGCACACAGGCTTTCGCCCTTCATGGTGTGGGCTTCCATCTGCAGCGGATGGAGTTCAACCGTCTGGGCCTCGGCAATGCGTTCGGGCAGGTCGATTTCACGGAATTCGTTCATCAGGAAGCCGACCGTGCCCCGGTTCATGCCATAAATCGGCACCTTGCGGCCCATATAGCGATGCAGGGTTTCCAGCATGAAGCCATCGCCGCCAAGGGCGACAATAACATCGGCGATATCGGGCGAAACATGACCATAGCGATGCTTTAACCGGTACATCGCGTCCTGGGCAATTTTGGTTTCGGCGGCGACAAAGGCGATGGAATGAATATGCATCTGCTTTCCGATCGAATGCGACCCTGTCATCGCATGCCACCATATAAGCGGCGGGTGGCGTTGGGCTTGGACGTTAGGCTGGCTTCAACGCGTGTTTTCCGGCACATGTTTCCGACCTGCCTCCGGCCCGGATATGGGGGCCGGATCACGGCCCCGCAATCCCGTAATAGAGACCGGTTTGCATTGAATTGCAAGGGGCTGGATGATGAAACGGGTCGGGATGATGTGTGCAGGGTCACGCCTGGTGCTGCGTGCTCTTATATTGACCTCGGGACAAAAACAGAGGAACCTTGGGCAGCCTTTTTATTCATGGCACGAGATATAAAAATCATGAGCAAGTCGCCCTTTAGCATTACCGCCGCACTGGCCCGGATTTCCCATCCGGATGACCCGGTGGATGAGGGGGCAATTGAAAACGCGCTTGCCGAACATTCGCAAAATGCGCTGGCGACGACCCGCCAGCCCCGCAATCCGCAGGCAACCCGCAAGCTGATTCTTGATGCCGCGTTTTATGAAATCCGCATGGCAGGGTTTGCCGGGGCATCGATCAATCAGATTCTGGAACGCACCGGCACGACCAAGGGCGCGCTTTACCATCATTTCCCCGGCAAGGCGAAACTCGCCTATGCCGTGATCGAGGAATGTCTGCCGCAATATATCGATGATGTCTGGTTAAAGCCGCTGGATGGCGAGGAAGATATTCTGCCGGTCATGATGGGGCAGGTCGATAGCCTTGGTACCAAAGATGCGCCGAAACTGCTTGAAGGCGGTTGTCCGTTAGCACGGCTGGCATCGGGGGCGGCGGAACTTGACGAAAATCTGCGCAAGCGGATCGACGGGGTTTATCGGTATTGGCGGCGTGGCCTGGCGCTTCATGTGGGCCATGGGCAGTTTAATAAAACCATCCGCACCGATATCGAACCGTCATCAGTGGCGGAATTCATCATCGCGACATTGCAGGGCTTCCTGACCCGCCCGCCCGCCTTGCGCAACAGTGAAATCCATGATGCGTTTGCGCGGGAATATGCGCGTTATTTGAACGGGTTGCGGCCCTAGCGTTTAAAGGCGGCAAAGGTTGCTCAATTAATGGTGTTTCAATTTACAACAAAAAATAACTGTTATTATCGGTCAATTGACATTGTATATGTGGTGATTATATAAGCTTCACAGATTTCTAATTCACCAAATCGGAGGCAGGCCCCATGCATTCTCTTATTCTTTCTGCTGCTGCGGCAGTGTCGATTGTCTTTGGCAGCGCGGCAGCGCAGGCCGAGCGCCTGACGGAAAAGCCGCTGGTCGATGCCGCATGGCTTTCGGATAATCTTGAAAACCCGTCTTTGGTCGTGGTCGATATCCGGTCGCTGACCAAGGAAGGCAGCCCCTATGATGCGGGGCATATCCCGGGTGCGGTTTTTGCGCCGTATGGCAAGTTCGGCTGGCGTGCGAAGGTCGGCGAGGTTGTTGGCCAGTTGCCGCCGGTTGATGTGATATCGACCCGGATCGGCAGCCTTGGCATTGATAATGACAAACAGGTTGTTGTCGTCCCGGCGGGGCAGAACAGCTCGGACTTTGGTTCTGCCACCCGTGTTTACTGGACCTTCAAGGTGTTGGGTCATGATGCCGTGACGATCCTTGATGGTGGGCAGCGTGCATGGGAAGCGGCAGGCAAGCCGGTATCAAACGAGGCCGTCGCACCGCAGGCCGTGGCATTTAACGCCAATTTCCGCCCGGAGCTTCTGGCGACCGCCGATGACGTTGCCAAGGCGCGTGAAAATGGTGTTGCGCTGGTCGATGCTCGCCCGGTTTCGCAATATAAGGGCGAAAGCAAGAGCGGTGTTGTCGCCCGTGCCGGTGCTATTCCGGGGGCGGTCAATATTTCGCAGTCCGAGTTTTATAACGATCAGCAGGGTGCGTTTGTCGCATCCGATGTGATCGAAGGACTGGTGGAAAATGCCGGTGTTGCCAAGGACGGCGCAGAAATCACCTATTGCAATACCGGCCATTGGGCATCGGTTGCGTGGTTTGGCCTTTCGGAAGTGATGGGCAACAAAAACACCCGTATGTATGATGGCTCCATGACCGAATGGGCGGCTGATCCGTCGCGCGAAGTGGTTATTCCGGAATAATTCGGAAATATGGCGTAACGCCTCTATAATGCATCATGTTTTAACGGAACCGGGGCCTCCCGGTTTCGTTCGTTTTCAGGTTTCCTGTTAGATAGAGCGTCACCACCATGTCTGAAACGATCCTTTCCCCGCGTGCATCAGGCACGCCTGCGACGGGCTTTACCTTTGACAAGGGCCCGGCTGCGGTTATCGCCATCCTGTTTGTCATTGTTGCGATTCTGATTACGCAGGCCGTCGATATCCATCAGGCCGTGCTTTACGGTCTTGGCGGGTTGCTGGGCATTGCCCTTTATCACGCGTCATTCGGTTTTACCGGTGGCTGGCGGCGGTTTTCGGTTGAAAAGCGTGGCCGTGCGATGCGGGCCCAGCTTTTGATGATCGGCGTTGCGGCGGCGGCATTTATTCCATTGCTTGCCATTGGTGCGCCGCTTGGCACCCCGATTGTCGGCGCGGTGGCACCGGTTGGTGTTTCGGTTCTGGTGGGCGCATTCATGTTTGGCCTTGGCATGCAGCTTGGCGGTGGATGCGGATCGGGGACGCTGTTTACGGTTGGCGGCGGCAGTGCGCGCATGTTGCTGACCCTTGTGTTCTTTATTATCGGGGCTGTGATCGGCACCGCACATTTGCCGATGTGGCTTGAACTGCCGTCCATGCCGCCCATGAGCCTTGGTGGCGAGTTCGGTATCTGGGGCGGTTTGGGCGTGACCTTTGCCGGTCTGGCGTTGATTGCGCTGATCACGATCTGGGTTGAAAAACGTGCCCATGGTTCGATTGAAACAGCACCGGTGGCACCACGTGCGGGCATTGCCCGGTTGCTGCATGGTCCGTGGCCGTTGGTCGGGACGGGGTTGCTGTTGGCAGGGCTTAACGTTGCAACGCTTCTGACGGCAGGGCATCCGTGGTCGATCACGTTCGGGTTTGGGCTTTGGGGGGCAAAGATCGCCCAAGGGTTCGGTATTCCGGTCGAAACCTGGGAATTCTGGAACTGGGCCGGTCCGGCCAAGGCGCTTTCAAATTCGGTGCTGGCCGATAATACGTCGGTGATGAATTTCGGCATCGTGATCGGGGCGGCATTGGCCGCAAGCCTTGCGGGGAAATTTGCACCCAAGGTCAAGGTGCCGTTTGCGTCCCTTCTGGCGGCGGCGGTCGGCGGGATTTTGATGGGTTATGGCGCGCGTCTGGCGTTTGGCTGCAATATTGGTGCGTTGTTTAGCGGCATCGCATCGGGCAGCGTGCATGGCTGGCTCTGGTTTGTGATGGCATTTGCCGGAAGCTGGATCGGGATTGCGCTTCGCCCGATATTTGGCATGGACGGATTTAAAAAGTCATGAGTGAAAAAAATACAATCCTGTTTGGCGCGGTTTTCCTCGCGGCCAGCGGCGCGGTGGCGTTTGATCATTTCAATCACGCCAACGCGCCAGCCAATCCGCCCGCGATATCCAACCCGGCCAACAATCCGGCAGCAGGCGGGAATCCGTGCGCAGGTAATCCGTGCGCGGCAAATCCATGTGCTGCGAACCCCTGTTCAGCCAACCCGTGTGCCGCCAGTCCTTGCGCCGGATATAATCCCTGTGCGGCAAATCCCTGCGCAGCGGCACCGTGCGGCGCCAATCCGTGTGGTGCCTACAATCCATACGGGGCAGGGAACCCGTGCGCGGCCTCGCCCTGTGGTGCGGGATATGCCCCGGCACCCTGTGCGCCGGTAAATCCGCGTAGTGAATATATGAACCCGTGTGCAGCGACCAATCCCTGTGCTGCGGCCAATCCGTGCGGGGC
>CAMPHD010000302.1 GCA_946885765.1 uncultured Thalassospira sp. | reverse complement strand
ACAGAACTAATGGGGTTTTGCGGCGGTATTGTAATGGTCCCGTCGATGATATATATAATTGGCATGCCGACCAGTGTTGTGATCGGAACATCGCTTTTTCAGATCATTTTTGTCACCGCCAACGTGACCTTCCTGCAATCGATCCAGACACAGACTGTCGATGTCGCCCTTGCCATTCTGCTTCTGATTGGTGGGGTTATCGGCGCTCAATTCGGCGCACAATTCGGGTCAAAGCTGAAAGCCGAACATCTGCGCGCCATGCTGGGCCTTCTGGTTCTTTCGGTCTGTCTGAAGCTTCTGTTCGATCTGGTGATCACACCGACCGAACTTTATTCCATCGCGCCGGAGAATTTGTAATGCACAAACCCGGTGCAATCCTTGGCTCGCTGCTTGCCGCTGTTGCGGTATTTGCCGTGATCGTGCCGGAACGTGCGCGCGCCGATGCACTGGTTGTCGATCTTTCAAATCATCTTGTCGCGATCACCACCGGTTTTACCGGGACCGACGTACTTTTGTTTGGCGCGGTGCAAAGCGAAGGCGATGTGATTGTTACGGTCAAGGGACCGGATCAGAACATGGTTGTGCGCCGCAAGGAACGCAAGGTTGGCATCTGGGTCAACAGCGAAAGTGCCACTTTCCGCAATGTTCCGGCCTATTACGCCAGTGCATCGAACCGACCGATGGAAATCATTGCCAATTCCAAGCTTTATAACGATTACCGCATTGGCCTTGAACATCAGCGCTTTGTCACCGAAATCGACGATAAGGATCGTAACAGCAGCGATTATCGCGATGCGCTTTTGCGCAATATGCGTGCCGCCGGCCTTTTCAATCAGCGCCCGGCAAAAATCAGCTTTTTGTCCAATCAGCTTTTCCGGACCGATATCCACTTTCCGGCCAACACACCAACCGGCACCTATACCATCAATGTCTATCTGATCCGTGATGGGCGTATTGCCAGCGTCAAAACCACGCCGCTGGTCGTGTCCAAAACCGGCGTCAGTGCCGAAGTTTATGACTTCGCACATCGCTATTCCGCACTTTACGGCATCATCGCGGTCATCATCGCGGTCATCGCCGGATGGATCGCAAGCGTCGCCTTCCGCAGAAGATAATCCCCAGGTAATCTCAGATAACCCAGGAATAATCCAGACCACAATTGCCGACTGAACAATTGCGCAACGCTCTTCTCCAACGGGTGATTTTGCACATGCACATTCACGTTGTGCGAGCGCGGAAAGATATTTTCTTCGTCAGGATATACGAAAAATAGCTTGGAAACCGGCGTTAAATTACGGCAAACTTTCCCGATCCGGCATGACAGCGCCTCGCCCCGCAAATTGGCGCCAACGCATTCGGACCCCATTTTCATTCAGGGCAGGACGACATGAATTCATTTGATGCCGACCACGAACTGCGCGCTGCCACCACGGATCGCACGTTCCTTGTAGTGGTTGACGACAGTGACGAAATGACCAAGGCACTTCGATATGCCTGTCGCCGCGCACAACATACCGGCGGACGCGTCGCATTGCTAAGCGTCATTGAACCCGCCGAATTCCAGCACTGGATGGCCGTTGGCGATCTGATGCAGGAAGAGGCCCGCGAAAATGCCGAAAACCGCATCAACGAACTTGCGGCCTATGTGCATGAGCAAACCGGCTCGATGCCGCTTCTGTTCATTCGCGAAGGCCGTCTGAAGGACGAACTTCTCAAGGTTCTGGAAGAAGAAGAACAGATTTCCATTCTGGTTCTGGCAGCTGGCACCAACAGCGACGGCCCCGGCCCGCTGATTACCGCCCTGACCAACCGGGATGTCGTCGGCCAGTTGCGTCTGCCGCTGACCATTGTCCCGGCGGCATTGTCAGAAGCCGACATCGACGCACTAAGCTGATCATCCTGCCCCCGAAGAAAGCCGGACATTGTAAAATCGTCCGGCTTTTTGCGTTTGATACAGACCGATTACGCCGTGCGATCTTCCAGAAAATTCATATAGGCATCAAAGGATGACCGTTGCCCGAAAAGAATATGGGCACGCGTACGGATCGCCTGCGAGACGACCGACCGGCGCCGCTTGTCCATCGCCAGTGTCAAAGCTGTCTCAACATAATCCGCCGGGTGATAGGCAACACAATCAAACACCGAGATCTGGCGATAACAGGTATGACTGCGCCGTGAACGTGCAGCCTTGCCCGGCAGGGTCACCAACGGCACGCCAAGGCCAAGACAATCAAATGCCAGCATCGCATCGTTCCATGCCGGGCTTTCAAGAACGACATCCACCGCACATAGCAACGAATGAAGATCGGCCCGGCTGTGAACCGAGACAAAGCGCATGCGCCCGGCAACATCGGCATAATTGACCGCAAACCGCCGTCCCCATGCTGCGTCCCAGCTATCGCGTTCGGGCGCGATCAGCAAAAGTTCCGCGGTTTCATCCAGCCGCAGGATTTCAGCAATCAGCGGATCGAAATCAGCCGTCAGAACATCAAGCGGCTGCGGGCAAAGATAGGTATTGCGATCCGGATCAATCCGCCAGCGTCGCTGCAGATCACCAGGTGACAAGATGATTTCTTCCGGGCAAGCAGCATTTACAAACAGGCCCGGCAAACGGATCAGTTCCTCACTAAAGCGGGTCTCGCCGCCTGCGGTTTCCCAATCTTCGGCAATCAGGTGGCAATCAATGTTTGAAAGGCCCGTGGTCGCGGCAATTCCACCCCCGGCAATCTGAAGCGGCGCCAGACGCCACGCCGCCAGCAACATGGTATAGGCATCCGCCTGCGGATCGACATAATGCAGAACATCAAGGTCAAGTCCCGCAATCACGCGCGCCGAATGCAGCGGATCAAGCGGCAATGGCACAACCAGATCGGCCTCGGCATCAATCCGCGCGGTAACGTCATCCTCGCCCAGCGGCGGTCGGATCACTGTGATATCGAACCGGTCGCGGTCAATGGCACGAACCAGCCCCGCAATCCAGCGCCCGATACCGTTATCGCGCATATTGGCCGATACAACGCCAAGCCGAACCTTGCCACCTTTTGGCCGGGTCCGCGCTGCGACATGAGGCACGTCATAACCTGAAACCAGCCGTTCCCAATAATGACCAACCGCACGCAATTGCGCATCACCTTCGGGGCGAAGCGCCGCACGCCATACAGGCGGGAAACGTGTCAGAGTGATCGGATCAATCAGGTCGCTTTGGCCAAGATCAAGGTCGAGATCGTCATCATCAAGCGTATCGTCGAGAAGATCACGAACGACCTCGTCATTCTGGGCTGCCAGGTCGGCAGGAACCGGGGCGAAAAGCAGCCGACGGGCTGTTCTGAACAGCGCCGTGTTGTCCCCCATGGCAATCTTGCGATCTATTGCGTTTTGCAGAACCGATTGGGCGGATGCCGCATCGCCTTCTTCTGCCAGTTCGACTGCCAGCCGGAATACAGCATCATCACCACCTCCCGCACCAATCGCGGCACCAAACCGTTCCACGGCTTCGCTATGGCGCCCGGCAAGGCTTAATGCCTCGCCCATCATCAGAAGAAGTTCGGCATCTTCCGGGCTGGCACGCAAAAGGGTTTCCAATGCGCCAATCGCCTCGGTCCCCTGACCGGTTCGCAAATACAAAAGGGCAAGCGTACGTCTGGCAACAGCATCCTGCGGGTCAAGGGCAAGAACCTGACGCAAACAATGCAGGGCCCCGGCGAACTGGCCCAGTCGGAAAAGCGCATCGCCATAGGCCGTCAGGGCACGCTGATGACCGGGTTGCAGTTCAAGAGCACGCAAAAGCGGTTCGGATGCAGAAACCGTCCGCCCCTGATCAAGCCTGATCTGACCCATCAGAACCAGTGCATTGACGATATCATCACGCAGCCTAAGCGCGGTGGTGCAGGATACCTCTGCGCCTGCGATATCGCCCATGGCGTATTGGCAGGCACCAAGATTGGCATGAATTTCGGCAACATCGGGCGCCAGCCGAAGGGCCTGCATGTAGTTTTCATGCGCCAGTTCAAGTTCATCAAGCTGGCGATAGGTATTGGCGATGTTGCAGTAAAGTGCCGGGGAATCCGGGCACAGGCGAATCGCGCGCTTGAAGGCACCAACGGCCTCGCGCAGCTTGCCAACCGCTTTCAGAGCCTGCGCATGATCATGCTGGATTTCGGCATTATTGGCGTCCGCGATGGCGGCCCGGCCCATGCGTTCGGCAGCAATGTCGCCATTGCCCTGTTTCATCGCAACCAGACCGGCCAGATGCATGGCTTCTGCCGCCTGCGGAAAGGCAAGCGTCATCTTGCGGCAGGCGCTTTCAGCCTCCGCCAGTTGACCTGTTTCAAACAGGTCGATTGCAAACCGGAACATCTCGCCAAGATCAGACAAGGATCGTATCGCCACCCGAGAGTTTGTTTAATCAGTCACCATAGTGACCAAGCGTTAACAAACCACGTCTTTGCCACAAAATATGGGTCCTGACTATGGCAGGGATGCACAAAAATCACCCGGCCTGACAAGACCGGGTGACAAAGTCTGACATTCTCCCCATCCGCGGCGATGCGGAGGGTATAAATCAGCCCTCGTGACTGAAATAACGGCCGAAACGGTTGGCAAGCAAATCGTCAAGCGCCACCTGCTCCTGACGGATATATCCCCTGCCCGCAAGCTTCCCGGTCAGGACCATATC
>CAMPHD010000301.1 GCA_946885765.1 uncultured Thalassospira sp. | reverse complement strand
TGGTCGACAGATCGCCGATTTCGTCACGCCGGTCCGACAGATCGGGAATGGTAAACTGCCGGTTCTTGCTGCGCCGAACCCGTTCCGCCGCACGCGCCAGCCGATTCAACGGCCGGGTAATCACCCCGGCAAGATAGATCGACAACAGAACCGTGATGCCAAACGCAAAAACAAAGATTTTCAAGATATCAAGCCGCACCGCGTGCAGCGCATTTTCAATCGTATCACCATTTTTGGTCAGCATGATCGACGCCAGAACCTGCTTGAAGCGTTGCACCGGCACTGAAACCGAAAGCACCCGCCCTCCTTGGCTATCCACGCGCACCACGCCGCGCGAATATCCGGCAAGGGCCGCGCGGACTTCGGGATAGTCATTGGCGCTGGCAACCGGCGGATCGATATAAAGCGGAAGCGGTTGCTCGCCTTCAAAGATCGACAGCACACCTTCGGTCAGACTGCGCATAATCTCGGCAAACTGGTCGTCTTCACCCGGCACGGGAAGTTCTTCGGCCTGGACTGCGCCGCTGCCGAATGTCCGGACATTGCGACTGTCCGCGATCAGTTCGCCATTGGCCCCGAACAGCCGCGCCCGTGCGCCGGTAATCCCGACAAGACGACGCACCATTTCGCGCGCAACTTCAAGCTTCACCCGGTTGGTAGCATCGTCGCCTTGCCCAACAGCAGAGGTTGACAGGGCCGCAGCATACATTTCCGCCTGCACCGCCATGGCTTCAAGTTCGGAATGGATCAGTTCCTGCTTGTAACGGCCAAGATAAAGTATCCCCGCCACAAGCACAAAAAGAGCCAGCGCATTCACGGCCAGAATGCGCCAGGTTAACGGGGAAAAAAGCCCGTGGCGTTCCTCTATCCGCGCAACACGGGGTTCGTGTTGCGGCACGGAATGCTGTTCAACCGAGGCAGGTAAATCGCTCATTCAGACCCGCAATTCTGGCCAGACCAATCGGCCCGGCACTGCGACAAGAGTGTTCAGGCTTCAACTCGCAACCGTGGCAGTGTCGCGGTAACGATAACCGACACCATACAGGGTCTCAATTTCCTTGAATTCCTTGTCGGTTTCGCGGAATTTCTTGCGCAGACGCTTGATATGGCTATCGATGGTACGGTCATCGACATAGATATGCTCGCCATATGCCGCATCAATCAATTGATCGCGGTTTTTAACGTGCCCCGGATGCTTTGCCAGCGCCTGGATCAGCAGGAACTCGGTCACCGTAAGGTTCACATGCTGGCCTTTCCAGCTGCACATGTGGCGCGACGGATCAAGAACCAGTTCGCCACGCTGAATGACGTCTTCCGAACCGCTCGGACGCACACCGCCTGCACGCATGATTTCGGCACGGCGCAACAGGGTACGGATACGTTCGATCAGCAAGCGCTGCGAGAACGGCTTTTTGATATAATCGTCTGCCCCAAGCCGCAGGCCGGTCAGTTCGTCGACCTCATCATCCTTGGATGTCAGGAAAATGACCGGCATCTGGGTTTTTTTACGAAGATGCGTCAGCAGTTCCAGACCATCCATGCGCGGCATCTTGATATCGAGCACGGCAAGATCGGGCTCTTCCTTGGTCAACGCATGCAGCGCTTCGGACCCGTCAGAATATGTCTGGACCTCATAGCCTTCTTCTTCAAGCGCCATCGAAACCGATGTCAGGATATTACGGTCGTCATCAACAAGTGCGATCTTACTCACCTGAACCTCGTCAGTTGGACAGATTAAAATTTGAAACAAGCGTAACAAAATACATCCCATTGTGGCGAAAAAATAACCACTTGAGGCATATTTGAGGCTTTGTTCATGTACGATACAAAGACCCTACCTGATTTCTGCCGTTCCCCCCTATGGTAAAGCGACATTCAATACCGGTATTGCCATGCGTCTTTATTGACTCCCCATCCCAATGCCACATAACTATCGTGCACTCGAACAGGAAAACAGCGCCCTGGTCAACAGACCGGACGCCAAACACCCTGTCTGAATCAAAAGACCAAACTCTAACGCGCGAGAGGCAGGATTGTTCTACTGGTTAAGCACCTATAGCCGCGCGTCGCTGAGTCTCGCCGGAATTATCATTGCCGGTCTGGTCGTCTGGCTTGCTGTCAATTCGACCGGAACCCTTGCCATTAGCCAGTTACAGCAAACAGCCCAGGCCCGCCTTGCGCTTTATGAAAGCACACTTCGCGCCGCGGTTGATCGCTATCGTTATCTGCCCTATGTCGTGGCCCGAAATAACGAAACCGTTGATGTCGTTATCGGTAATGGCTCTGTGGATATTGCCAACCATTATCTGCAAAAGGTCAATGAACGCTCGGGTGCGGCCGCTCTTTATGTCATCGACAGGACCGGCAACACGGTTGCGGCAAGCAACTGGGGCACACCCGATAGCTTCGTTGGCCAGAATTACAGCTTCCGCCCTTACTTCACCGAGGCATTCGCCGGGCAGGAAGGCTTTTTCTACGGGATTGGCGTCACCACCGGACGTTCGGGCCTGTTCATATCCCATCCGATTGCAAAATCCGGCAAAATTGTCGGCGTGGTCACGGTTAAACTTGAGCTGGATGAACTCGAACGGAACTGGCAGGACGGTGGTGAAACCGTTTTTGTCTCCGATGCGGACGGCGTCATCATGCTGACCAGCCGCGGCGACTGGAAATATCGTACCATTCGCCCGCTAACCGACCCCGAACGCCAACGGATTCTGCGCAATCGTCAATATTCCGGGCAGGAACTTTTACCCCTGAACATGGATGAAAATCCGTCCGGAGAGGATGGCCTGCTTGAAATCGGCAATGAACGTTTCCTGTTTGATGTCAAACCGATCAGTGGCAGTAACTGGAACCTGTTTTATCTGACACCGATGGATTATGTCGCCGAACGGCGCACCAGTGTCATGCTGATCACCCTGATCGGATCGGGTCTGATCATCCTGATTGTCCTGTTTTTGCGCGAACGTGAATTGAAACTGGCGTCCCAGCGCAAATCCATGGAATTCGCCCGCATTCAGGCACTTAACACCCGTCTTGAACAGGAAATAGGCGAACGTCGCAAGACTGAGGCCGAATTGCGCGGCACACAGGATGAACTGGTTCAGGCTGGAAAACTGGCTGCTCTTGGTCAGATGTCTGCTGCGATTGCCCATGAAATCAATCAACCGATTGCCGCGATCAGAACCTTCTGCGCCAGCGCCAAACTGATGCTTGAACGCGGCAAACCCGAAAATCTCGGCCCCAATATCGAACAGATTTCAGCCCTGACTGAACGCATGGGATCCATCACCGGGCAACTTAAAACCTTCTCGCGCAAATCGACCGGCGTGCTTGAACCCGTCAATATCCGGGCCGCCCTTGATAACGTGATACAATTGCTGTCATCACAGTTGCATAACGAAGGCTGCGTGCTTGAACAGTCGACATTTGACGGCGATCTGATTGTACATGCCGATCTGGTTCGGATCGAACAGGTTTTCGTCAACATCATCCGCAACGCGCTTGATGCCATGACCGGGATTGATGACAAGGATGCAAAGGCGAAAAAACGGATCATCATCGACCTGTCGGGAACGCGCGATCAGGCCACCATTCGCATATCCGATACCGGTCCGGGCATTGGCGAGGAAAGCCTTGGCTTGCTGTTCGATCCGTTCTTCACCACCAAGGATCCGGGGCAAGGGGTAGGGCTTGGGCTTTCGGTGACATACGGGATTGTACGTGACTTTGGCGGAACGATCCGCGCCTATAACCGGGCAGGTGGCGGGGCCTGCTTTGAAATACAATTGCCATTGATGCGGGGGACGCAGAAGTAATGCCGCAATCGACAATCGATACCGCAAACGCAAAACCGCAAACGGCTCAGGTGATCATCGTCGATGACGAAGAAGCCCTGCGTGTTTCCCTGTCCCAATGGCTTGATCTGTCCGGCTATGCCATTAACGTCCATGCTGATGCGATTTCGGCCCTAGAACATATCACGCCCGATTTCGCTGGCGTGATCCTGACGGATGTTAAAATGCCAAAGCTTGATGGCATTGCCTTTACCAAATCGGTTCTCGAAATCGACCGCGACATTCCGGTGATCCTGATGACAGGACATGGCGATGTCCCGATGGCCGTCGAGGCGATGAAAAGCGGGGCTTACGATTTCGTCGAGAAGCCGTTTGAACCGACCGACATTCTCGAAAGCCTCGAGCGCGCGATTGAAAAACGCAAACTTGTCATCGAAAACCGCACGCTCCGTTCACAAATCGCCCAGCAGGGCACGCTTGACAGTCGTCTGATCGGCAACAGCCCGTCAATGCGTGCACTCAAGGCCGAAATCGCCAATATCGCCCCGACCGAAGTCCCGGTTCTTGTTTCCGGCGAAACCGGCACTGGCAAGGAACTGGTGGCGCGCGCTATCCATGACCTCAGCACGCGCAGTGATCGACGGTTTGTTGCCGTTAATTGCGCGGCAATTCCCGAAAGCACCGCCGAAAGCGAGCTTTTCGGCCATGAAAAGGGGGCCTTCACCGGTGCTGCCAGCCGCCGGATCGGCTGGATCGAACATGCCGATAACGGCACCCTGTTTCTTGATGAAATTTCAAGCATGCCGCTGGCGTTGCAGGCGAAGCTTCTGCGTGTCATTGAACAGCGCGAAGTCGTGCGCCTTGGGTCGAATACCCCGGTAA
>CAMPHD010000300.1 GCA_946885765.1 uncultured Thalassospira sp. | reverse complement strand
ATTGGCTTCGGGACCCCTTAGCTCGGTAACCAGCTTGCGTTCAAACCGGCCCGCCAGATACGGGCAGGGCATGGGAGCAGTCATGAAGTAATGTTGGGTCAGTCGTCTTTGATTGACTGTCATCTATCGTCGTTGCCCCGATTTCAAAGGGTCTTCTGATATTATGAGATTAGGTATAAATCATGACGGTTTAAAGGGCTAACCTGGCGAGATTATCCGAATTCGCCAGAAAGTCCTTTAGCGGTTTGTTGGAACAGAGAAGCTGGGACGGCGGTTTGTCGGCGCGCCGCTTCCGGCAGGAGGTGTCGGGCTATCCGTTTCCGATCCGGTTTCTGTGGATCGGGTGCCTGATGTTCCCTGACCGGGAGTTTGCCCCTCAAGTGGGGTGCGTTCACCGGTTCCGCGAAGAAGCGTAATACTGATACGACGGTTACGCTCGTTTTCCGGTATTTCCGGGACCAACGGGTCGGTATCCGCAAGGCCCGCAACTTTGGCGAAGCGCCCGGTTGCAAGGCCCTGTGTTTCAAGTTCGCGTCGGGTCGCCAATGCACGATCCGAAGACAGTTCCCAGTTGCTGTAGCCGGTGATTGTCGTGAAAGGCACCGCATCCGTGTGACCTTCGATCGAAATATCCTGCGGCATGCCTTTGATTGCTTCGACAACCTTTGAAAGCAAAAGCTTGGTATGATCTGCCATAACAGCACTGCCGCTTGGGAACATGGCGGTGCCGTCTTCGTCCAAAATCTGGATGCGAAGACCTTCGTCGGTTTCTTCGATCCGGATATTCTTTGCCAGTTCCTGAAGATCCGGTGTGCTTTCCAGTGCCTTTCGGAGTTCTTCCTCGGCTTCTTTGAATTCCTCGTCTTCCTGGGCGGCAAGGCGTTGTTCGGCAATTTCTTCTGGTGTTTTAACCGGTGGAATATCAATGCTTACCGTTGGTGCGCCCATCTCGGAACGCAGTGCGCCTTGTTCAGCCAGGCTTTGCCCGCCAAGAATACCGCCCGAGCCTGAGTCGCTTTGCGAAATGGTTTCAGGGGTGAAATAGTTTGAAATGCCCTGAAGCTGTTCCTCGGTCGCGCTGCTCAGCAGCCAAAGCAACAGAAAGAACGCCATCATAGCCGTCACAAAATCGGCATAGGCAACTTTCCACGAGCCACCATGATGGCCGCCATGTCCGCCTTTTTTTATTTTCTTTATGACAATATCAGGCATTCTATGCGCGGATCCCGGTTATTGAATAACGCTTTAAAATTCTTTTTCTATCACGCTGTTGGTGCATTTTGCAGCGCATCGTCAAGTTCTTTGAAACTTGGACGTATGTCGTGGGGAAGGGTTTTACGGGCGAACTCGACAGAAACCTGCGGGGCATATCCCTGCATATGACCAATCAGGGCGGCTTTCATGCAGCTGTATAATTTTGCATCCTGATCAAGGGTCTTTTTGATGATCGCCGATGTCGGGCCAACAAAACCATATGATGCCAGAATACCAAGAAATGTCCCGACAAGTGCCGCACCGATAAGCCCACCCAAAACCTCTGGCGGTTCGGTGACCGAGCCCATGGTGACAATCACCCCGAGAACGGCCGCAACGATGCCAAGACCAGGCAGTGCATCGCCTACGGTCTGGATTGCATCAGGAACCATGTGTTCTTCTTCGTGATGAGCTTCCAGTTCCTGATCCATGACAGCCTCAAGCTCGTAGGCATTGGTTGTCCCGAGTGTAAGCAGACGCAGATAGTCACACAAAAATTCCATTGCGTGATGGTCATGCATGATCCCCGGGAAATTGCCAAACAGGCTTGAACTTTCAGGATTTTCCACGTGGCTTTCAAGAGCAAGATCGCCTTTGGATTTTGCAAGGCGGAAAACCGCATAAAGGCAGATCAATAATTCAAGATATGCCGCTTTTTTCTTGGGGCCTTTGAGCGCACGGATCGTGTAAGAAATTGACCGTTTCAGGATGCTCAGCGGGTTGGCAATCAGGAACGTGCCGAAGGCCGCACCAAAGATGATCAGGATTTCGTACGGCTGAACCAGTACACCGAATTCACCATGCGGAAGATAACCACCCAGAACGGCACCGATTACGACAACGTAACCAATAATCAGAAACATTATGTATTCCCCGTTACCCCATAAATTATCACAAGCGACTCACCCTGAAACGGCCCAGTGCATTCCGTATAGGCTGATTTTGGGATACTATACCTGCAACTATATGATCCATATTAACTTTTAATCTTATTAAGATAGCGTTTAAAACGCTGCTGCGTGGGGTTTGACAGCACAAGTTTTTCCCGCCATTTTCCCTGATCCTGTACGCAGGGCATGTCTAATAGGTTTTATCAGCAAGAGCATTCTTCAATATGTCATTTTCATCGCGCGATTTTCGGGACTGTCTGGGGCAATTTGCAACCGGTGTTGCCGTTGTTACTGCACGGGCGAAAAATGGCGCAAAAGCAGGGATCACGATCAATTCGTTTGCGTCGGTGTCGCTTGATCCGGCGCTTGTTCTGTTTTCGGTAGATCAACGCGCAGCCACACATTCACTGTTTGCAGGTGAATGTGAGCGTTTTTGCATCAATATCCTCAATCGGGAACAGCGCGAGCTGTCTGACCTGTTTTCATCACCGGTTCAGGACCGTTGGGAAGACCTTGTTTTTGAAGATGATTGTCATGGTGTGCCAAAGCTGATCGGTAATCTTGCGACATTTTCCTGCAAACGACATGCAGTTCACGATGGCGGGGACCACAGCATCATTGTCGGGCATGTGCAGGATATTTCGATGGGGAATACCGGCGATCCGCTTCTTTATTATGGTGGCCGCTACCACTCCCTTGGGGAATGATCAAAGGGCCAACGACATGGTCGCTGGCCCCGATGCTTTTTAGTCAAGCGATGTGTTGCCCAGAAGACGACTGCCAAATCCGGCACCCGTCAGTTTTTCAATCACCTGTTCCGCGTGGGTGGTGTCTCTGACTTCGAGAACCATGTCGACGTCTGTCTGCTTTGCCGGAACATCATAGAAGTGACGCTGATGATACACTTCGATGATGTTGGCCTCCGCATCACCGATCAGCGCACTGATGGTGGCAAGTGCGCCCGGGACATCCGGGATTTCGATACGCACACGTACAAGGCGGCCTTCACGCGCCATACCGCGCATCAGGACCTGTGCCAGAAGGCGTGTATCAATATTGCCGCCACTGACGATCATGCAGACCTTCTTGCCCTTGAAACGGTCATGATGGTCAAGCAGGGCGGCAAGCGGTGCCGCACCAGCACCTTCGACAACAGTTTTCTCGATCTCGATCAGCATCTGAATAGCGCGCTCGATAGAGCTTTCCTCGACCAGCAGGACATCATCAAGCTTTTCCTTGCAGATTTCGAGGGTAAGGCCACCGGGTTGCTTGACGGCAATGCCTTCGGCAATCGTCACACCACCACCCGAAAGCGGCAGGCCCTTGATGCCTTCATACATGCAAGGATAAAGCTTGGTTTCGACCCCGATCACCTCGATATCAGGACGTCGGGCCTTGATCGCCGTTACAATACCGGCCGCGAGGCCGCCGCCGCCGATTGGCACGATAATGGTGTCAATGTCCGCCCCATCATTAAGGATTTCCAGCCCAACAGTACCCTGACCGGCAATGATATGCGGATCATCAAACGGATGAACAAAGGTCAGGCCGCGTTCTTCCTGAATTTTCGATGCGGCTTCAAGGCTTTCGGCGAAAACACTGCCTTTAAGGACAACTTCCGCCCCGTGTGACCGGGTGTGATGCACCTTGGTAAAGGGGGTATTTTTCGGCATGACAATGGTTGCCGGAATACCAAGGCGTTTGGCGTTATAGGCAACACCCTGGGCATGGTTGCCTGCCGATACGGCAATGACACCTTTCGCGCGTTCCTCGGGTGTGAGGCTGGCAAGTTTGACATAGGCACCGCGTTCCTTGAAGGACGCCGTATATTGCAGGTTTTCAAGTTTCAGATGAACTTCTGCCTCACAAATTCTTGAAAGTGTTTGCGATTTTACCAATGGCGTTTTGCTGACGATGCCTTCGAGCAAGCCGGATGCGCGTACGATGTCGTGATAGGAAACGGTCATTTCCATACTCCTGCGGCCAGTCGCCTTTTTATATATGGCGTGCTGGCATTTTATCATGTGTGGGCAAAATTCGGATGTTTAACCAAGCCTGTCATCCGCAGATGACAGGGATCACATTCGCAGGGCGGAAATCCCGATAATCATGGCCATCGCACCGGCACGAAGCGTCGGACGGGGATGCGATGCGAGGATGTCAAGGCAAGCAGACATAGCCATGTTCTTTCGGGTTATGGATCGTTAATCGTGATGCAGCTTTGCGGATTAGGCGCGCAAGGTCAAGTTTGCAAACAAAAAAGCCGGGTTGCAAATGTTGCAACCCGGCCGGTTTGGGAACGCAGGCAGGGTTATTCCATATTCATGATGATGGTTTTCTTGTGCGTGAAATGTTCAAGCATGCTTTCAAGCGATGCTTCTTTGCCAAGACCCGAAAGCTTGACGCCGCCATATGACAGGTTTGGCTGAACGACAAGGTTCTGGTTGACCTGAACAAAGCCCGCTTCAAGCCGTTTGGTTGCGCTCAGTGCGGTTTTGAGGTCCTTGGTCCAGACGGTTGCGGCAAGGCCAAAGTCGCTGTCA
>CAMPHD010000299.1 GCA_946885765.1 uncultured Thalassospira sp. | reverse complement strand
CAGTTTCTCTGGCGGTCAGCGGCAGCGTATTGGTATCGCACGCGCACTTTCGCTTAAACCGGACCTTCTGATTTTTGATGAACCGACATCTGCACTTGATGTGTCGGTTCAGGCGCAGATTCTAAACCTTCTCAAAGATTTGCAGCGTGAACTTAAACTGACATACATGTTTATTTCGCATAATCTGGCAGTGGTTGATTACATTGCGGACCGGATTGCGGTGATGTGCGCGGGGCGCATTATCGAGTCAGCACCACGCGAACAATTGTTCAGAAATCCCGTTCATCCCTATACTCAGGCGCTGCTGAATGCCGTGCCGTTTGCTGATCTTGATCATCTTCTGGATTTCACCAAGATCGTCGATGGCAAGGCTTCAGATCCGCGCCGCTGGCCTGCGCCCTTTACCATTGATGCCCAATCTGATCCGCGGATGGTCCAGTTTGCCGAAGATCACTTCGTCCGTGCCGCACGTGCCGATTATCAGGAGATCGCCATATGAACCCGCCTATCGTTCCTGCGTTCTCTGCGGACTGGTTTAACAGATCGGGCATGGCGTTCGTATGCGCGGGGTTCTCGGCGGTGATCATTGCGGTGATGATATCGGCTGCCAACCCGGCACAGGCTGAAATCCCGTATTTCAAGGACGCCGTATCAAAGGGGGAACTTCCGCCGATGGCGGAACGCCTGCCGGAACACCCCAAGGTCGTCGACTTCACTGCCGAGAACAAGGAAATCGGTAAATATGGTGGTGATTTGGTCACCATCATGGGGCGTTCGCGCGATATTCGCATGGCGGTGGTGTATGGCTATGCCCGCCTCATCGGCTATGACGAAGACCTGAACCTGAAGCCCGACATTCTTGAAAGTCTGGATATAAACGATGAGGGCAGCGAATTTACCCTGCATATTCGCAAAGGCCACAAATGGTCTGACGGCGAGCTTTTCACGGCCGAGGACTTCCGCTATTTCTGGGAAGATATCGTCAATAACGATGAACTGTTTCCGGTCGGTCCGCCCCGGTTCCTGTTTGTTGGCGATGAACCGGCAACATTCGAAGTTCTCGATGAATATACCGTCCGTTACAGCTGGTCACAGCCTAACCCGTTCTTTCTGACGGAACTGGCGGCAACGCGTCCGCCCTTCATTTATCGCCCGGCGCATTATTTGAAACAGTTCCACGAGAATTACCGTGATGCTGCCGAACTTGATGCGGTTGTCAAAGAACGTGGCTTGCGCAGCTGGGCGGTGCTCCATACCGACAAGGACCGTCCCTACAGGCTTGAAAATATTGAACGTCCATCGCTGGAGCCATGGCTGATCCGGACCGAAGAGCCGTCTGACCGCTTCATCTTTGAACGTAATCCGTATTACCATCGCGTTGATCCCGACGGCAATCAGTTGCCTTATATTGATCGGATGATCTTCAATATCTCGAATGCCAAGCTGGTCCCGGCCAAGGTCGGCGCGGGCGAGGTCGATCTGCAAAGCCGTATTCTGTCATTGCAGGATTACACCTTCCTCAAACAGTCCGAGCCACAGCAGAACTTTAAGGTAAATCTTTGGGACGTTGGCTATGGTGCCTATGCCGCACTTTATCCGAACCTGACCTGTTCTGATCCGGTTTGGCGGAAATTATTGCGCGATGTAAAATTCCGTCGGGCATTGTCACTTGCCATCAATCGAACCGAAATCAACCGGGTGATGTTCTTTGGTCTGGCGACACCGACCAATAATACGGTCCTGCCCAAAAGCCCGCTTTTCAAACCGGAATATCGTGAAAGCTACATTGAGTTCGATGTGAAGAAAGCCAATGTGCTGTTGGATGAAATTGGCCTGACCAAGCGTAATAACGACGGTATCCGATTGATGCCTGATGGCCGTCCGCTTGAAATCATCGTCGAAACCATGGGCGAAAACCCGGAACATGACGACATGCTTGAACTGATCGGTGATAGCTGGAAACAGATCGGTGTGAAACTGTTCGTCAAGGGATTGCAGCGCGAAGTTCTGCGTAATCGTGCCTATAGCGGCGAAACCGTCATGTCGATCTTTAATGGTGTCGATAGTGGGCTTGCAACGCCGGGTACTGTTCCGGCGGAATTTGTCCCGATCCAGCAGGACAGCCTGCAATGGCCGAAATGGGGCCAGTATTTCCAGACCAATGGCGAGGCAGGCGAGGCACCGGATTTACCTGCTGCAAAGGAACTCATGGAACTTTACGGCAAATGGGTAAAGGGTAATGACGCTGCCCGTAAGGAAGCCTGGCAAGGCATTCTTGATATTAATGCGGAAAACATGTTTTCGATTGGTCTGATCGGTAATGTGCCGCAGCCGGTCGTGGTCCGCAATGATTTGCGGAATGTACCGGCAAAAGGCATCCATAGCTGGGAGCCGGGCGCATTCTTTGGCATTTACCGTCCCGATACATTCTGGTGGGACCATTGATCGCAATGATCTGAAAACGAACGCATCACTCTGGAACAGGGAAACCGGGGCCGATGCGTCAGGGGGAGCTTAACCGCCGATGCTGACTTTCTTGGCAAGACGGCTTTTTGTCATGATGCCCACGCTGTTTTTCATCAGCGTGCTGGTGTTCATCATCATTCAATTGCCGCCGGGCGACTTCCTGTCCACCTATCTGAATGAATTGCAGGCGCAGGGCGAGGCGGTCGACCCCGCCAAGATCGCTTTCCTCAAACAGCAATACGGTCTCGATCAACCGATCTGGCTGCAATATTTTGATTGGGCATGGGGGCTGCTGCATGGTGACCTTGGTTTCTCGTTCGAATATAATCTGCCGGTCACGGATGTGGTTGGTGATCGGCTGTGGCTTTCCGTCGTTCTGAATTTCAGCACGGTTCTGTTCATCTATATCGTCAGCTTCCCGATAGGAATTTATTCTGCAACCCGCCAATATAGCTGGGGCGACTATGGCTTCACGCTTTTGGGATTTCTTGGGCTTGCAATGCCGAACTTTCTGTTTGCGCTGATCCTGCTTTATTACGCCAACGTTGTGTTCGGGACTTCTATCGGTGGTCTGATGGACCCGGAATTCATCAATCAGGGCTGGTCCTTTGCCAAGGTCATGTCGGTTGCCGAACATCTTTGGGCACCGGTTCTGGTGATCGGTACATCCGGGACCGCGTCGATGATCCGTCGCCTGCGCGCCAATCTTCTTGATGAACTTGGCAAGCAATATGTCGTTACCGCCCACGCCAAAGGCCTGTCGCCTGCGCGCGTTCTGTTCAAATATCCGCTGCGGATGGCCTTGAACCCGTTTATTGCCGATATTGGGAATATCCTGCCACAGGTCGTGTCGGGGTCCGTTCTGGTATCCGTCGTGATGTCGCTGCCGACAACCGGGCCAATGTTGCTTGCCGCCCTGCAAAGTCAGGACATGTATCTGGCCGGGTCGTTCCTGATGTTTCTGGCATTGCTGACGGTAATCGGCATGTTTGTGTCCGATCTGCTTCTTGCGTGGCTTGATCCCCGAATTCGTCTGCAAGGAGGGGTGTCACAATGAGCCGCAGCGACGACAAGCGTAACGAACATTTCGTCGATAAAGCTCCTTTTGATCCTTGGGATCGCGAGGAACTGACACCCGCGCAGGAAAAATACTATCTCGCTTCGCAGTGGCAACTGATCTGGTGGCGGCTTAAACGCCATCGGCTGGCTTATATCTCGCTGATCATTCTGGCGATCATGTATGCATCCGTTTTCATCGTCGAAATCCTCGCACCCTATGCGCAGGAAACGCGGAACTCGGAATATATCCATCATCAGCCGCAGGCGATCCACCTGTTCCATGACGGGAAATTCGTCGGGCCGTTCACCTATGGCACCGATTTCTCGATCAATATGGAAACCCTGAAACCGATCTATACGCCAAGCGATAGCCGTATCGAAAAAATCCGCTTCTTCTGTTCCGGTGATCCGTATGAATTCTGGGGGCTGTTCGAAGCCGATTTTCATGTGATGTGCCCGGCCGAGGACGGAACCCTGTTCCTGCTGGGCACGGATCGGCTGGGGCGCGATATGCTATCGCGGATGATTTACGGCGCACGCGTATCGCTGACCATCGGTCTGGTCGGTATTGCCGTCAGCTTCATTCTGGGCATTCTGATTGGCGGGGCAGCGGGGTATTACGGCGGTTGGGTTGATGCAACCGCGCAGCGTCTGATCGAAGTCATCCGTTCCATGCCTGAAATTCCATTATGGATGGCGCTTTCGGCCGCATTACCGGTGACATGGAGTCCCATCCTGATCTATTTCGGGATCACCATCATTTTGGGCTTGATCGACTGGACAGGGCTTGCCCGTGCCGTGCGATCAAAACTTCTGGCATTGCGCGAAGAGGACTATGCTCTTGCTGCCCGCCTGATGGGGGCAAAGCCAAAACGCATAATTGCCCGCCATCTGCTGCCTAACTTTGCCAGCCACCTGATCGCATCGGTAACCCTTTCGATCCCCAACATGATCCTTGGGGAAACAGCGCTCAGTTTCCTTGGTCTTGGTCTGCGTGCGCCGGTCACCAGTTGGGGCGTGCTTCTGAACGAGGCCCAGAACATCAACGCCGTTGCGGTTTATCCGTGGCTGATGTTGCCAGTGGTGCCCGTCGTGATCGTCGTTCTGGCGTTCAACTTCCTTGGTGACGGCCTGCGGGATGCGGCTGATCCCTACAAGAATTGAC
>CAMPHD010000298.1 GCA_946885765.1 uncultured Thalassospira sp. | reverse complement strand
GACGACTATGACATCGCGTTCGGGAACGATCCGGATTCCGATCGCCATGGCATCCTGAACGAGGATATCGACAATGCGGTCAATCGCGTGATCGACTTCGTCTCCAAAACCGCCCCGACCAACAGCACTCTGTCAGAAGCCATCCCGGCCCAATAACCCGAGGGAATGCCAGCCGAATCCCCCAACTGAGCCCACGAGCCCCGTGAGGCAAACGCCCGACGCCCACGTCCCCTCACAATGCCGCGAGCTAAATCCTCATACAAATAAAATGCGGCCGGGATTTTTGACGCTGTCGCATCAAATTTTGGCTGAATTCATCCCAACGGAACCAACTTGACTTTTTGGCAAATTTGCACAACTTTGGATCCATGGATCCAAATAAAATCACTGAAACGCTTCAAAGCGAAATCGAAAACGGCACCCTTTTGCCCGGCACAATCCTGAAACAGGAACGGCTGGCCGAACGGTTCGGTGTCAGCCGCCAACCTGTGCGTCAGGCGCTGGAACGGTTGCTGGCAAACGGGTTGCTAACCAAACGATCCGACCGCAGCCTCGCGGTAAACGGATTAAGCGCCGACGAGGCCCGCGAACTGTCGCAAATCCGTATTTCCCTTGAATCAACCGCCCTGATCCTGTCGATCCCGCATCTGACACAACGCGACCTGCGCAAGGCGATCCGACTGAACGACGATCTTTTCGAAGAAGAAGACCCGGCCATTATCGAGGAACTCGATATCGCGTTTCACCGGACCCTGTATGCCCCGTGTGGCAATGGCCGCCTGCTCAAGATGATTGCCGAATTGCGCCGCGAAGCCCGCCGTTCCTACCACCGACAACCAGCAGAATCACAGGCACGCAAAGCGTTTTACGAAGAACATAATGACCTGCTGGCCGTATGTAACCTTGGTGATGCCAACAAGGCTGTTGAAATCATTGAAAAACACATCGGCGTCACCTCACGGCAACTTGTCCAGTCCCCTGAAAACGGAGCCCCGCAATGAGCAGTTTTGGCGCAGAAGTCAGATGGCAACGCAACGGTGCAAACTTTGCCGACCGCCGGTATAGCCGTGGTCATCTTTGGCGGTTTGACGGCGGGGTCGAAGTCTCCGCATCCTCATCCCCCCATGTCGTGCCGCTGCCCTATTCCATCGCCGAGAATGTCGATCCCGAAGAAGCCTATGTCGCCGCCCTTTCAAGCTGCCACATGCTGTTCTTCCTTGATTTCGCATCGCGCCGGAAAATCGTCGTCGACAGCTATATTGATGCAGCAACCGGCGTCATGGAAAAGCAGGATGGCAAAACAGTCATCACCCGGGTCGAACTTTGCCCCAAGGTGACCTATGCCAGTACGGTCCCGACGGCAGAAATCGAAGCCGAACTGCATCACGCCGCCCACGAAGCCTGCTTCCTAGCCAATTCGGTCAAAACCGAAATCAGTATCAAGCTTGATTAGGTTCATTACCTGTCAGGTAATCGTTTTGGTTCCCGCATTATCATAACCTGCCCCGATCAGTATCAAAATTGGACCGGAGGCCCGGATTATGAATGCGCCCGACAAAACCAAAGCAGGCCCGATTGCAGGCACGGTTATCCTGACCGTCAAACCGGGCATGGAAGGCGCCTTTCTTGCACTGCTTCACCCGGTGCTGGATGCGATGCGGCACGAAGCAACATTCATCAATGCCTTCCTGCATCGCCATCCGGACGAGCCCAATCGTTTCATGCTTTATGAAACCTGGGCCGATCTGGAGGATTTAATGGAAGTGCAGATGCATCGCCCCTACCGGCAGGCCTTCTGGGACAAGCTGCCGGAACTTCTTGCAACCCCACGCGAAATTACCGTCTGGCAACCGATGCGTAGCGACACCACCATATTTTCCGGCCGCTCGTAACCAGCTTACGGCTTGATTGCGCAGATGGCATAGCGATGCTGGGCCCCGCGTTCCAGGCCTTTGGCGAGGGTCAGGTGCTTTGACTGGGCACGGTGAATCTGGCGCATGTTGAAATCGGTCGTCACCGGATCGAACCCGGCGGTTTTCAACATCGATGTCACTTCATTGGCCCGTGCACCTTGGGAAAAATGAACGCGCGACAGAATATCGCGATGGGTTTTGAGTTGCGGGATTTCGGCAACATCGCGCTTTAGCCCGATGGATTGCAGGAAACCCGTCATCGCCTTGTTCAGGGTACTGATCCAGGTCGGAGAGACGAAATCACCATCCACCACCAGAAGCTTGCCCCCCGGTTTCAAAACCCGGAACCATTCCGCGAAGGCCGCCGCCGGATCAACCAGCGTCCAGACCAGATGCCGGGTAACGATGACGTCATAACTGTTATCGTCTTCAAGCGTGTTTTCCGCATCGCCAAGGATAAAACGGATATTGGACTGACGCAGTTTCGATTTGGCACGCGCCTTTTCCAGCATTGCTTCGGACCAGTCGAGCCCAGTAACCCTGAACCCCAGATCATGCATCAAGTGGCTGATAACACCGGTGCCACTGGCGAGGTCAAGCGCACGTTTGCCGGTCCCGTCGCCCAGATGACGGCGAAACAGATCGTGCCATGCATGGCGTTCCTGATCGGAGAAAATTTCGTGCCCGGGCTGTTCGTCAAACGTTGCCGCGCGCATTGACCAGTATTCTTTGATCTCGTCACGCAGATTGAAGTTGCTTGAATGCATGCTCATCGTCCGGTCGTCCCCCAAATGGCCCATATCTGCGAAAAGTTTGCGCGATCTTGCGGGAACCGCACACCGACAGATATCGGCACAAATACCATCCAATCCATAAAAAAATCAATTAATGCGAAAAGCATTGATTTGCATTCTCATTAAATGATAATCCCGCGGGCAGGCAATCCTAGATAAGGGTACGGGGATGAAATTTTTTGGCGCTATTGCTGCCGTTGCGTTGATGGTCGCGGGGACCGTTCACGCAGCAGAAACGGTTACGATCACGGATGTGGCCGGTCGTGAAGTTTCGGTCAAGGTCCCGGCAGAAAAGCTTATTCTGGGCGAAGGCCGTCTGATTTATGGCCTTGCGACGCTGGACACCGAAGACCCATTCAAGCGAGTCGTCGGCTGGCGCGACGATCTGAAAAAAGCCGACCCGCAGACCTATGACATCTATGCCGCCAAATATCCGACGATTAACGATCTGCCGACTTTCGGCGGGATCAAGGATGGTACATTCGATATCGAACAGGCCATCGCCCTTAAACCCGACGTCATCGTGATGAACCTTGAAGCCAAGGGTGCCACCGAAGACGCTGCCCTTGACGAAAAGCTGGCCGCTGTCGGTATTCCGCTGGTTTATATCGATTTCCGCGAACGCCCGATCGAAAACACAGATGCCAGCATGCGCATTCTGGGCACGATCACCGGCGAACAGGATCGTGCCGCGGAATTCATCAAATTCCGTAACGAGAAAATCGCCGTTATCACCGATCGTCTTGCCAAGGCCAACCCGACCAAGCCCGATGTATTCATCGAGCGCGCCGCCGGTTTCTCGGACGAGTGCTGCATGTCGTTTGGCAATGAAAACTTTGGGAAAATGGTTGAAATCGCGGGCGGCACCAACATCGCCGCGACAATCATTCCGGGCACATTCGGTACGATCAACCCTGAACAGGTTGTCGCATCGAACCCCGATCAGGTCATCGCAACCGGCGCAAGCTGGGAAGCCTATTCACCGGGCGGTGCATGGGTCGGACTTGGCCCGAATGCAGATATGAAAGAGGCCCATCGCAAGCTTGAAGGCCTGATGGAGCGCCCGGCATTTACCGGCATCAAAGCGGTTGAAAACGGCAAAATCCATGCTGTCTGGCATCAGTTCTATAACAGCCCCTATCAGTTTGTGGTGATCGAACAGATGGCAAAATGGCTGCATCCCGATCTGTTTGCCGATATCGATCCGGAAGGTTCGTTCCGCGAACTGCACGAACGTTTCCTGTCGACGCCGTATCAGCCAGGCTATTTCGTTTCCATCAGCGACCAGAACTGATTTCCATGATCTCCGATCAAACCACAATTCTGGCAGGGAGCGCGCATTACAAGGCGCGCTCCCTGCGTCGTGTCCTGATCTTGACCGGTATGGCGATTGCGCTGTTCCTATCCTTTGCCGTCGATCTGGCAACCGGACCGGCCAATTACCCGCTGTCCGATGTGATTTTTGCGTTGTTCAACCCGTCGGATGTCAGCGATCAGCTGCGTGTCGTGATCTGGGAAATTCGCATGCCGGTCGCCCTTATGGCGCTGACCGTTGGTGCCGCGCTTTCGACGGCGGGCGCCCAAATGCAGACCATCCTCGCCAACCCGCTTGCCAGCCCGTTTACACTGGGCATTTCAGCCGCAGCCGGTTTTGGTGCGGCCTTGGCACTGGTTCTTGGCGTTGCGATCCTGCCTGCTTTTGTCGAGTTCATCATTCCGATCAATGCCTTTGTCATGGCCATGGGAACCGCGCTAATCATTCATTTTTTCAGCCGCATGCGTGGCGTGACGGTTGAAACCATCGTGCTTCTGGGGATTGCGCTGGTCTTTACCTTCAACGCGCTTCTGGCCTTGCTGCAATATCTTGCCAGCGAACAGGCATTGGCAGCTGTCGTGTTCTGGACGATGGGCAGTCTTGTCAAGGCGACCTGGTCCAAGGTTGCGATCACTGCCATTGCGGTTGCCATTGCTCTTCCGCTGTTTACCCGCCAGGCT
>CAMPHD010000297.1 GCA_946885765.1 uncultured Thalassospira sp. | reverse complement strand
GTAGAGGTTATACCGGAAATTGCCCTGTCAACAGCCAAGGAAACCGGTTTTGTTCCTGCCGCTGTCGATGCGGGAGAAAAATAACAGGTTTTTGGACGTTTTTTGCCCGGAAAATGCCGCGTTTACCCTTTTATTATTCAAGGGGATATGCGAAAAGTATGGGAACATATTCCTGCCTGATGCAGGCATCCGGATGTGTCCCCCGAGCGCCCCCCTTTTCCATTGGTGGTAATCGCGAAATAATCCGACAGGAGGCTGCGAAGAATGATTGAATCGATGAATCTGATAATTCTGAGTGCATCGGTTCTTGTCGTTGTCGCGGTTTTTACCAGCCTGATCAGTTTCCGTGTCGGGGCTCCGTTACTTTTGGTATTCCTGATGGTTGGCGTTGCCGCCGGGGAAGACGGCATTGGCGGAATTGCCTTTGACAATGCGCCGATGGCTTATTTCATCGGCTCCATTGCGCTTGCACTTATCCTGTTTGACAGCGGATTTGAAACGCAACTGCGGACCTTGAAGGTTGCGGCTGCGCCGGCCTTCGTTCTGGCGACATTCGGTGTGGTGTTAACCACCGGTATCATCGGTATTGCCGCATGGTTTTTCTTTGAAATACCGTTGCTTGTCGGGTTTCTGTTCGGTGCAATCGTCAGTTCGACGGATGCGGCGGCGGTGTTTTTCCTGCTGCGGGTTGGTGGGATCAATTTGCGTGATCGTACGCGCAGTACTCTGGAAGTTGAATCGGGATCGAACGACCCGATGGCGATCTTTTTGACCATTTCACTGGTGTCGTTGATCGTATCGGGAGATGGCGAAAACATTACCCAGGAATTGATCATGCATTTCCTGCAGCAGATCGGGCTTGGGGCGGTTTTGGGGCTGGGGGGCGGTTTTGCCATCGTTCAGATCATCAATCGTGTGAAGCTTGAGCCTGCCCTTGTGCCGATCGTGGCGATGGCGTTGGCGCTTGTTGTATTCGGTGCAACGGCAATGGTTGGCGGTAGCGGTTTTCTTGCCGTATATGTTGCCGGAATTTATGCCGGAAATGCCAAGATGCGCATGAGCGTCGGGGTGCGCCGTTTTCAGCATGTTGTGACCTGGCTGGCACAGATCGTCATGTTTGTGACATTGGGGCTTTTGGCAACCCCGTCCGAATTTGGTGGTGTTGTGATTCCAGGTATCATTCTGGCACTGACACTTGTTTTCGTGGCGCGCCCGGTTGCTGTCTGGTTATGCCTGATGTTCTTTAATTTTTCGCGCAATGATACGGCTTTTATTTCCTGGGTCGGCTTGCGCGGGGCGGTGTCGATCTTGCTGGCGATTGTGCCGATGGTAGAAGGCGTGGAATACGGCCAGCTTTTGTTTAATACTGCTTTTATTGTTGTGATCACGTCGCTTTTATTGCAGGGCTGGACAATTCGACCGATTGCGCGATGGCTTGGGATTGTTGTTCCGCCTCGCCACGGGCCGGTTGATCGTATTGATCTTGAGTTACCCGGTAATGCCAATCAGGAAGTGGTGGTTTATCGTGTTCATCCGGAAAGTGCAGTTGCGACCGGTCAGCGTATCCCGCGCTGGGCCCGTCCCAGCCTGATTTTGCGCAATGGCAAATCTTTGCGTCCGCACAGTGCCGGGCGGATCGAGGCCAGCGATCAGGTCTATATCATTACGCCACCGCGCCATGTAAAGCTTCTTGATCGCTTGTTTGCCGGGCCTGCTGAGGGGGCGAATGATGTTGATCTTTTTGGCGATTTCAGTTTCCCGCCCGATACCAAAATTGCCGATATTGGCCGTCTGTACGGGTTTGAGGTTCGTGCGGATGATGATGAGACCACGGTTGCCGAAATCCTCAAGCGCGAACTTTCGGGTGATATCGAGCCGGGCGACCGTGTGACTTACGGCATGGTGGAATTGATTGTCCGGCGTATTGATGACGAGCACGGCATCGTCGAGGTCGGTATGGCCGTAGAACGACAAGCACCCAAATCCAAGCGTCATCTGCCTGTTTTTCATTCGCGGACCGAGTTGCTTGCCGTATGGCGTGATTGGCAAAAACGTCGCAAAGAAAGAAGG
Source organism: uncultured Thalassospira sp. (assembly GCA_946885765.1). Next base: position 2,634 of record CAMPHD010000297.1, on the reverse strand, counting down.
GGCGGCGCCCCGGAATCATCCTTGCAGGATGATACATATGAAACGGAAATCAATGCGGGTGAAGCGGAAGCGATAGATCCAGATGAGGTGGATAATGTTAAGCCTCGGAAAATAACCTGATATTCAATTAGATTTTCTAATGAATAGATGAGTTTTGCTGGTTTGCGCATTTGACGCAGATTGCCCTAGATTCCAGCGATTGTGTTCGTTGGAGTGCCGTTATGGGCCCGCTTGGATTATACAGTGTCGTTGTTCTGATCTGGGGAAGCACCTGGATCGCTATTCAGTTTCAGCTTTCGGTAGGGCCGGAACTGGCGGTTGCCTATCGCTTTGTTATGGCAGCGATAATCTTGATGGCATGGTGTTTGATCCGCCGACTGCCGATGCGTTATTCCCTGCGTGATCACCTGTTCATGGCAGCCCTTGGCATCTGTCTTTTCTCGTTGAATTATGTGTTGATTTACATCGCCAGCGCCCATTTGACGTCGGGTCTTTTGGCTGTCGTGTTTTCGACCATTGTCATCATGAACATGATTAATGGTGCGATCTTTTTCAAACGGCGACCGGAAACCCGGACCCTGATCGGGGCAGCAATCGGGCTTGGCGGGATTTCGCTGGTGTTTGCGCGCGATCTTGCGACGTTTGATCTGGCGGCGGGTGGTAGCATCGGTTTGCTGGTTTCGCTTGCGGGTAGTTACATTGCGTCGCTTGGTAATATGGCATCGGCGCGCAATCAGGCGCGCGGCATTCCGGTCCTTCAGGCGAATGCTTACGGCATGATGTACGGCTCGATCCTGTTGATCGGTTACATCCTTGCGGCAGGTATTCCGTTTACCTTTGATACCAGCCCGTCCTTTGTTGCGGCGCTGATTTATCTTTCCCTGTTCGGCTCGGTTCTGGCGTTTGGCTCTTACCTGACACTATTGGGCAAGATCGGCCCGGATCGTGCGGCATATAGTTCTGTCATGTTTCCGGTGGTGGCACTTTTGCTGTCGACCTGGTTTGAAGGATTTGTCTGGGACAGCAATATCGTTCTAGGCGTCGGCCTGACGTTGCTGGGTAATATCGTGATCCTGACCAAGCGGATGCCCAAACCGGCGGTCATTGCGATGCAGGTAACAGGCGCGAAGCCGACAACAACACCCTCAAGACCCTGCGAGGCAAAGGCCAGATAACGCCTACGCCTTCGAACTAACAGGTGTTGCGACGAGATGACGACGGATGAAATGCGATGAACGGTGTTGCCTATTTTCAACGGATGGCCTGCTACAACAGCTGGGCAAACCAGCATGTTCTCGACGCTTGTGCCAGCCTTGATGTCTGCGAGCTTGAAACATCGCGTGCGGCCTTTTTCCCGTCGATCATCAGGACATTGAACCATCTTTTGGTGGCAGATCGTTTATGGCTGGGACGTCTGGTTGGTACGCCTGAAAGTTTGGCACTTGATACCGTGCTTCATGCAGGATTTGATGAATTCCGCGCCGCGCGCGAGGCGCAGGATGCCAGAATCATCGCCTTTACCGAACAACTTGATGCGGAAACGCTGGCAGGTAACCTGTCCTATCAATCAATGCTGGCGGGGGCATATACCCTGCCGCGCGAGGTGATTTTGGCGCATATGTTCAATCATCAGACACACCACCGAGGACAGCTCCATTCCATGTTGATCGAGGCAGGCACAAAGCCGCTTGCGATTGATCTGGTGTATTATTGTCTGGAGGATGATGCGTGATGGCCGATCTTCTGATTCAGTACACACCGTTTCTGATTGCCGCCCTGTTGCTCAATATCTCGCCGGGGCCGGACCTGGCTTATATCAGTGCGCAGACCGCGATCCATGGCCGCAAGATCGGGGTGTTTTCCAGTCTTGGCGTTTGTTCCGGTGCGTTTGTGCATGTGGTTGCCGCTGCCCTCGGGCTTTCGGCCATTCTGGCGACATCGACACTGGCATTCTCGGTGGTGAAATGGGCCGGGGTGGCATATCTGGTGTGGCTGGGGATCGGTGCATTGCGCAGCAGTTTTGCCAAGCGTGGTCCGGATGATACGGTATCTGAAATATCTGCCGCAAAACGGTCTCCGATACGCCCCATGACAGCCTTTCACGCATGGCGTCAGGGTGCGATGATTGATGTCCTTAATCCCAAAGTCGCGATTTTCTTTATGGCGTTTCTGCCCCAGTTTGTTGACCCGGTGGCGGGGGATGGTGCTGTCCAGTTTCTGGTGCTTGGCACATTGGTCAATTTGATCGGCTTTTGTGTCGAGACGGTCGTGGTGTTTGCCATCGGATTTGCCGCAATCCGCCTTCGGGGTAACGGGTCGCTTGGCATCTGGCTGCAACGTTCGCTTGGCGGGATGTTTATCGCGTTGGGTGTCCGGCTGGCGCTGACCGAGCGGTGATTTATCGAATTCGTCACCCCTTCGTTTCCAACCGGTTGGGAAGGGCGACGATGCCGGACTTTCGCATTCAGGAGCGAAGGTCCTTGGTCCGGATTGGTAACCGGACCCTCTGGATTTTGCACTCTATCCAGAGCTCTCTTACTGCAAACCAAGACTTGCGCCCGGCTGGGGATATCCTCAGGACCGGGTGCCTTTTTTTGCAAGATACCCGACCAACAAGTTCGATAATGGTGCTGC
>CAMPHD010000296.1 GCA_946885765.1 uncultured Thalassospira sp. | reverse complement strand
CGATGCCGATGGTCAGATTGTCCGCGATGAACGGATTGAAACCGAATATGAGGCGCTTTTCGCCCAGACCATGACGGCGATTGCCGATCATGACTGGGGCGATCAGGAGCCTTATTTCGAAGAGCTGAACATTTCGGTCGATCTGCCGGGGCATGATCAGAAGATCGCACATGATCACGAGGTTCTGAGCCTGCATGAAGCCTTGCACGAGGATTTCTATTTCTCGCTGCTGGAATATTTTCAGGTCAAATCAGGCCGTCCGCTGGGTGATCGCGGATTACAGCCGGGGCAGATCGTCCCGGAAATCCGTCAGGTGTCGGCGGATGGCGAGGCCCGTGTCACGGTTGAGTTACGCCCCCTGTCAAAGGACGAGACAGCGGGTGAGATGCAACTGATTGATCACGCAACCCGCCCGTTGACGGTTGCGCAGATCCGGGCCGAGCTTGACGGGATTGAGGGTGAAGAATTTCATGCGACGTCGCGGTCCGGGCGTGTTTTGAATGCGCGCTATCACAAGGGTACGGATTTGCCGGTCATGATCAGTGGCGGGCAGCATCCCAACGAGATTTCAGGTGTTGCGGGCGCGCTTCGCGGGGCGTTGGAGCTGGCAAAACGCGATGGGGCGCATTTCACGATTTCACCGCTGGAGAATCCGGATGGTTATGCCCTTCATCAGCGCCTGATTGTTGATAACCCGTCCCATATGCATCATGCGGCGCGCTATACAGCGCTTGGCGATGACATGGAATATCGCAGCGGTGATGGCCTTTATGAAAAGGAAATCCGGGTGCGGGCGCGTGCCATCAGCGGGGCAAGCCTGCATGTCAATCTGCATGGCTATCCCTGCCATGAATGGACCCGACCGCTTTCGGGATATGTTCCGCGCGGCTTTGGCATGTGGACCCTGCCAAAGGGGTTCTTCCTGATCATGCGCCATCATGATGAATGGTCGGAACGGGCGGAAAACTTTATCGATCAGGTTACCCGCAAACTTGCCGCTATTCCGGGGCTTCTGGCATTCAACGCGGCACAGATTGATCTTTATCGCATTCATGCCGGTGAAACCGGTTTTCGGATCATCAATGGTTTCCCATGCATGATTTCGGTTGATGACCGCCATGACGTGCCATTGACCCTGATTACCGAATATCCCGATGAAACGATCTATGACGATGCCTTCATCGCGGCCCATACCGCGCAGATGGCAACGGTTGTTGCCGCCTATGATGCATGGCAGAACCTTGATCTGGTTTAACCAAATCCTTTTGATTTACCTTTTAATGGGAATAATGGTTGCCGCTCTTAATGCGTGTTGCCTGTCCTATTCTTTGCATCGTCAGAAAATGGTTTAGCTGCGCGGTTTGAGGTTTTCCGGGTCGTAGAGCGGCTTGTAGCCGATGCCGACGACCTCGACCGGGTAAATCTCGTCAAAATACGACACGGTCAGTTTACGGCCTTCCTGGCAATAATCCCATGGCAGATAGGCCAAGGCGATGTTTTTGCCGATGCTGGGGCCGAATGCGATGGAGGTCGTGTAAGACCGACGGCCCTGTTCATCAATCAGGGTTTTGCCGGTGTCCGGGTCCATGACAGGCAAATTGCCGACCGGGTAGCGCGCCACCCCATTTGCATCCGTGTTGTCGGTCATGACAAGGGTGCAGAGCATGGCCGGTTGATGATCGCGTTCGCGATATTCGACATGCTTTGCCTTGCCACGGAAATCGGCCTCTTTGACCTTGGGGCGGGCAAGGGCGGCTTCGATCAGGTTATATTGCGTATGCAGATCGGCGTTTTGCAGGCGCAGTGATTTTTCCAGACGGCGCGAGTTGGCGTAGGTTTCAACACCCACGGCCATCACCCCGATCCCGCGCAGCGCATCCCAGACGGCAAGACCGTCTTCGTAGCGCATATGGAGTTCCCACCCCTGTTCCCCGACATAGGAAATGCGGAACGCGGTGACGGTTTTACCGGCAATGCTGATCTGGCGGATGGCGGCAAACGGGAAGTTTTCGATATCGAGTTCTTCGGGGGCGGCGACAACCTTTTTGAGGTTTTCACGGGCGTTCGGCCCCCAGATACCAATCGTTGTGAATTTTTCGGTGACGTCGGTGATGGTGACGTCCCAGCCCTTATCCTGTGCCATGCGGCGCATATAGATCAGGTCACGTGGACCGGCATCCGCCCCATTGACCAGACGGCAGCGATCAGCCATGCGGAAGACGGTGAAGTCGGCACGGACCATGCCCTCGTCATCGAGCATGTGGGTATAGATACCCTTGCCGATATTGGCATCCCCGCCGATTTTGGCGGCACAGAGCCATTCCATCAGTTCGACATGATCCGGGCCTTCGATATCGGTCATGTGGAAGTGCGACAGGTTGATGATGCCGCAATCGTCACTCATGGCGAGCTGTTCGGCGTTGGAAACGCGCCAGAAATGGCGGGTATCCCATTCGTTTTCACGTACCGGCACCCTGTCGGCGTATTTTTCAAGCAGATGTTCGTTGGCGGCATAACCGTGCGCACGTTCCCAACCGCCCAGTTCCATGAAATAGCCGCCAAGCTCAACTTCGCGTTCGTAAAACGGGGAGCGGCGGATGCCGCGGGCCTTTGAAAATGGCTCGCGCGGGTGGACGGGCGGGTTATAGATCTTTTTCGCGGTTTCCCAGCACCGGTCGTAAATGTATTTCTCGTCGAGCTGGAATTCATTGAAGCGGGCAAAATCAATCGCATGGTGATCGACATGGGTGCGGCCATGGGTCATCCAGTCGGCAATCAGTTTGCCCATGCCGGGTCCGTCCTTGATCCAGATACCGACAGCATACCAAAGGCCGCGCAGCTTCTGGCTTTCGCCCATCGAAGGGCCGCCATCGGCAGAGGTTTGCAAAAGGCCATTGAAGGAATGGCTTTCGTTAAAGCCAAGTTCGGTCAGGATCGGGGTCAGTTCCATGGCGCGTTCAAGCGGTTCGATGACGTCTTCGAGTTCAAGATCGCGCTGGGACGGGGACAGGCGTGCCTGATCCTTTTCAAGGATTTCGCGCGGATGGACCAGACGCGGGTTTTCTTCGTAGTAATAGCCCCATTCGATCTGGCCGCCCTCGGTGCTTTTGGGATCGCCGGTATCGCGCATATAGGCGGAATTCCCCTGATCGCGCAGAAGCGGCATACCGATTTCAACACCGGTACCGGCAAATTCGTTATACGGCCCAAAGAAGGTCAGCGGATGGTCAACCGGCATCACCGGCAGGTCTTCGCCCGCCATTTCGGCAATCAGACGCCCCCACAGACCGGCACAGACGACAACATAATCGGCATGGATCGTGCCGCGTTCGGTTCTAACCCCCGTGATGCGGCCATTTTCCGTGATCAGTTCAAGGGCGGAGGTGTTGGCAAAAATCTTGAGCTTGTCACTTGCGACACCCTGATCGATCAGCTTGCCGGCAACGGTTTGCGAACGCGGGATGACAAGGCCGGCATCCGGGTCCCACATGGCCCCCTGAATCTGGTCTTCTTCGAGAAGGGGGAATTTTTCCTTGGCCTCGGACGCGCTGATGATTTTGACATTGGTGCCAAACGCCTTGCCGGAATCAACGCGGCGTTTGAGTTCCGCCATGCGGGCATCATCGCCAACGCGGGCAACCTCGATCCCGCCGATGCGGGCGTAATGCCCCATCTTTTCGTAGAAATCGATGGAATACATCGTCGTCCAGCAGGACAGCAGATCATGGCTTGTCGCAAAGCAGAAATCGGACGCATGTGCGGTCGAGCCGATATCGGTCGGGATGCCCGATTTGTCGATGCCGACAATATCGTCCCAGCCATTTTCGATCAGATGGTGCGATACCGATGCACCGACAATACCGCCGACGCCGACGATAACGACTTTTGCCCTGTTCGGAAATGCGGCCATTTCTCTCTTTCCTTCTTATTGCGATGGTTATCTTGTGTCGGCGGCGGAATTTTTGGCGGTATTACTGTGTGAAGACCACGGTGCGGTTTTTATTGAGCATCACGCGGCCTTCGAGATGGTATTTCACACCACGGGCCAGAACGCGGGCTTCGATATCGCGCCCGGTGGCGACGAAATCATCGGCGGACATGGCGTGGCTGACGCGTTCGGTTTCCTGTTCGATGATCGGGCCTTCGTCGAGGTCCGGCGTGACATAGTGCGCGGTCGCACCAATCAGTTTCACACCGCGTTCATAGGCCTGATGATAGGGCTTTGCCCCCTTGAAGGACGGCAGGAACGAGTGGTGAATATTGATGATCATGCCATAAAACTGGCTTGAAAGATCGTTGGTCAGGACCTGCATATAGCGGGCAAGGACGACCAGTTCGGATTTGGTTTCCTTGATCAGATCGGCAAGTTTGGCTTCCTGTTCGATCTTGTTTTCCTTGTTCACCGGCCAGTAATGGAAGGGGATGCCTTCCTGATCGGCGATTTTGCGGGCGTCTTCGTGGTTCGAGACGATGGCGGCGACCTCGGCATCAAGCCAGCCGACCTTGATCTGATAAAGCAGATGCAGCATCGCGTGATCGAATTTGGAGACCATGATGATGATCTTGGGACGGCGGGAAAGATCATCGATCTTGAGCTTCATATTGAAGCGGTCAACCGCCGGGTTCAGCATCAGTTCGATTTCAGCCTTGCTGACATTTTCCGGCGTGCTGGTGGCGATGCGCAAAAAGAACTGGTTGGTCTGACGGTCCCAGAACTGGTTGGATTC
>CAMPHD010000295.1 GCA_946885765.1 uncultured Thalassospira sp. | reverse complement strand
GTCTTAAGCTCGCTTAGTTTGTCGGCCCAGGCCAGAAGCCATTTCGAACCTTCAAAAAGCTCGCCCTGAAAATCGGTGCGGATGCCATAACACAGCACCGGAACGCCAAGCTTGTCGGCGACATCGGAAAGCTGCCAGACCTGATCCTTGGTCAGGAATTGCGCCTCGTCCACCAGCACGCAATCAATCCGGCCCTCATCAAGCTTTTCCCTGATCAGGGCGCAAAGATCGGTAGTGCCTTCAAACAAAACCGCCGGGGCTTCAAGGCCGATGCGCGATGCGATCTTGCCAACACCAAACCGATCATCAAACGCCGCGGTCAGCAGAAGCGTCTGCATGCCGCGTTCCTGATAGTTGAAGCTGGATTGCAGAAGTGTGGTCGATTTGCCCGCATTCATCGACGAATAATAAAAGAACAGCTTGGCCATGATTCCCCCTCAAGATCGTTATTGGGGAATAGCCGATCAATCGGGATTGTTCAATATGACAACGACACCCAGAAACGGTTATCCGCCATTGCGGCCAATATCGATGTCGCGCAACTCACGACGCATGAAATCAAGGAGCGACTGGATTTTGGCACTGCGCGTCACACCGGCCGGAAACACGGCAAAAACTTCAAGATCGGGTAATTTGCAGTTCGGCAGAACATGCACCAGATCACCGCGCGCAATTTCATCGGCAATATCGCAAAACGGCACAACCGCAAGCCCATGCCCGCCGCGCAGGAATTGCAGGCGCGCAGTTGCGTTATCAACCCGGACACTACCCGAGACCCGAATGGATTTTTCCTGATCATCACAGGTGAGACGCAGGGTTTCGGGCACCCGGCTATACATTACCCAGTCATAATCGGCGAGCTGTTCGGGGGTTTCGGGCAGACCTGCGCGCGCCACGTACCCCGCCGACGCCGCAACGATCCGGTGGGTCTGATACAGCTTGAAGCTTTTAAGGTCAGAACTTTTGAGCGGCCCGGACCGAATACCAATATCAATGCCCCGCCCGATCAGATCGACAACCTCGTCAGATAGATGAACATCAATCGCCACCCCCGGGTAAGTCTGGCGAAACCGGTCAAGGATCGGCACTATCCGAAGTATGCCCAGATGCACCGATGAGGTGATCGATATCTTGCCGACCGGCTCGTCACGCAGGACTTCGACCCGCTTGCGGGCGGCCTCGGCCTCAAGCGCAATCGTCCGGCAACTGTCGTAATAACGCGTTCCGGCATCGGTCAGGCTGAAATTACGCGTGCTGCGCCGAAGCAGCGGCACACCAAGCTTGGCTTCAAGCTGCCGGATTTGATGGGATACCGCAGCACGGCTCAGCCCCATCTTGCGCGCCGCAGCAGAAAACCCGCCATCTTCCACCACACGGGCGAAAATCATCATTGCCCGAACTTCATCCAGTGCCGACATTTCATACGCTCATTTAATTTGACAATCTGTCCAATTCTTCGATCTCCCGCAAATTAGATCAGCATCCTATCCTTGGTGCAAATCCTATTCACATATTGAGGACCAAAACGATGCGTATTCTGATGATTGTGACGTCCCACGACAAAATGGGCGATACCGGCCACAAAACCGGTATCTGGCTTGAAGAACTTGCCGCCCCCTATTTCCGGTTCCGCGATGCCGGTGCCGATATCACGCTGGCATCCCCCAAGGGCGGTCAGCCGCCGCTTGATCCCAATAGCCAGGTTCCCGATGCCCTGACCGAGGCCACCAAACGGTTTGAAGGTGATGCCGACGCCCAGAAAGCATTCGCCAACACCGTGAAACTTGATGGCCTGAAAGCCGATGATTATGACGCACTGTTTTATCCCGGCGGTCACGGGCCGCTTTGGGATCTGGCGATTGATGCCAAATCCATCGCCCTGATCGAGGCATTTGTCGCACAGGACAAACCGGTTGCCGCCGTCTGCCACGGCCCGGCTGCGTTCGTTAATGCCAAAACCAAAGACGGTAAGCCGCTGGTGGCGGGCAAAAAAGTCACCGGTTTCACCAATGACGAGGAAAAGGCCGTCGGTCTTGAGAAAGTCGTGCCGCTTCTGATCGAGGACGAATTCACCAAACAGGGCGGTCTTTATGAACGCGGTGATATGTGGGCGTCCCATGCCGTTGTCGATGGCAAACTGGTGACCGGCCAGAACCCGGCATCAAGCGATGCGGCCGCCGACGCGGTTGTCAGATTGCTGGGTAAATAATTGCTTGACCTTCCAGCAACTGGAAGTCCCATAGTCGGATCATCGAATCCAAACTGATGGACCCACCGGAATGCTGAAACTGAAAGTCGATGAAATGAGCTGCGGCCATTGCGCTGCCACTGTTACCAAAGCCGTCGAAGGCGTTTCCGGCGTTGAAAAAGCCGATATCGACCTTGCCAAGGGCGAAGTAACCGTGACCGGCAATCCCGATGTCGCAGCCCTGATCGCCGCCATTGATGATGCCGGTTACCCGGCTCGTGAACTGGCCTGATCCATCAATATATATCCAAGCAAAAGGCCGCCCCGATGGGCGGCCTTTTACGTTTCGGTATTCGACAATCAGGTTTTGGGGCCATGTTCGATATCAGGCAGGAAAATCGCAAGGAAGCCGATCGCCGGTAACCAGGCACAAACCTGATAGACCGGCTCCAGCCCGAAATGGTCAGCCATCACGCCAAGAATGGCCGCACCAATCCCGCCAAGCCCGAAGGCGAGGCCAAAGAACAGCCCGGAAATCATGCCGATGCGTCCCGGCACAAGTTCCTGCGCATAGACAACAATCGCCGAAAATGCCGATGACAGGATCAGACCGATGGCAATCGAGAGCATCACGGTCGCCCCCAACCCGACATAAGGCAGGATCAGCGCAAAGGGCAGCGCCCCAAGGATTGATCCCCAGATCACCTTTTTGCGGCCAATCCGGTCGCCCACCGATCCGCCGATCAGGGTCCCCGCCGCGACCGAGGCCAGAAAGATGAACAGATAAATCTGCGCGTCGCCCTCGGACAGCGGGAATTTTTCCATGAGGTAAAAGACGTAATAGCTGGTGAAACTGGCAAGATAGAACCATTTCGACAGCATCAGGCAGAATAGAACCAGAAGGCCGCTAATCACCTGACGCCGTGCCGGAAGATTTGCCGCCAGATGAACAACACGCGGGCGGCGCACGGCATGGCCGTTGCGTTTATACCAGCGCCCAAGCAGCGTCAGGATCACAACCCCGGCCAGAGCAGCAAAGGCAAACCATGCCAGACTGCCTTGCCCGTATGGCAAAACGACTGCGACCACCAGCAACGGCCCGATGGCCGAACCGACATTGCCACCCACCTGAAACAGCGACTGCGCAAAGCCATGCGCCCCGCCGGATGCCAGACGCGCCAGACGCGAGGATTCCGGATGAAAGATCGACGATCCCACGCCGAGCATCGCACTGCCCATAAGCAGTATTCCATAACTGGTTGCCGAGGACAGCACCAGAAGCCCCGCCATCGACATCCCCATGCCGAACGGCAGCGAATAAGGTTGCGGCCGGCGGTCCGTGAAATGACCGATAAAGGGCTGCAACAGTGATGCCGTCACCTGATAGGTCAGGGTCAATAGACCAAGCTGCGCAAAGGATAGGTCAAAGCCGCCCCTGAACACAGGATAAGCCGCAACAAAAAGCGACTGGATCATATCGTTCAGCAAATGACAGAAACTGGCCGCGCCCAGAACCGGCAAAACGGTTCGGGTCACCTGCGGACGGTTAAGAACGGCTTCGTTCATCGGGGACCTCGTTGAAATGACATTAAACGCACCGTTGGCGCGTTGATCCTCATTATAAAAATTGCAAAACGGCCCACCACCGCGTTAGGGTCAATTTATTACGAGATTGGGCCAAATACGCGAGAAAAGCACAGATGTCATCATTTCGCGAAGTTCCAAGACCGATCATCGCATTGGGTACGGATTATCCCGATGGTCATGTGATTGCCGCCCACCGCCATGATCGCGATCAGTTGCTATATGGCATGACCGGGGTTTTGATGGCATCAACCCCGCAAGGTGCATGGATGATGCCGCCCCAGCGCGGCATGCTGATCCCCGCCGGGGTCATCCACGAGGTGCGCCTGTTTGGTGATGTCAAAATGCGGTCGCTTTATCTGCGCCCAGACCGGCTGGGCGCGACGGACAACCAGTGCAAGGTGGTCGGCATTTCATCGCTGATGCGTCATTTGCTGATCGAAGCGGTTGCCGTCCCGCCAGAATATGACATGGCAGGTCGTGATGGCGCGCTGATGGCCCTGATTGAACACGAAATCAAACGGTTGCCGGTCCTGCCGCTGTCGCTTCCGTTACCGGAACAGGTAGCATTACGGGAAAAATGCCGGGCGTTTCTGGCATCCCCGACCCCGCATGAGAGCATTGATGACTGGTGCAATCATCTGGGCATGAGCCGCCGGAGCTTTACCCGGCAGTTTCGCAAGGAAACCGGATCAAGCTTTGTCGAATGGCGTCAACAGGCCTGCATCCTTGCCGCTCTGCCACGACTGGCCACCGGTGAAGCCGTCACAACGATTGCGATGGACCTTGGCTATGACAATCCCGCCGCGTTCAGCAATATGTTCAAACGCATTCTTGGTGCATCTCCACGCGATTACCGGACCAATGATATTTAAGACCAGACAATGACAAAAGCCGCCCGTTTCGATCTGAAACAGGCGGCTTTTGCAATTCGTCTGATGATTGAAATCAGCCGAGAATTTTGTCGCGGAGCATCTGGTTGACCATGCCCGG
>CAMPHD010000294.1 GCA_946885765.1 uncultured Thalassospira sp. | reverse complement strand
GCTTTGCCGCGTTTCATAGACGACATACTCGTCGGCAGCATTGTTTGCGTGGTTATAGACTTCGCGAATGACCTTGACGGCGGCAACATGCGCCATCTTTTCAAGCGAGCGCGCTTCTTCCTCGGCCTGCTTTTTTTGCGCACCGGTAAAGTGGGCGTGGATTTCCCAACGCCCTGAACGGCCTTTTACATAGACCTCATAGCTGACCTGGGTGCGCGCGATCACCTGGTTCATTCGATTAGCCCAGTCTTCCTGACAATAGGGGGACCCCATCCCCGATACGGGCGCGGTATAGCGCCGGTTGAAGATTATGGCAAGAAAATGTCCGGATGACCATTAAATATGCCTAATGCCCCCGTATAGCAGGGTTGCATACCATTCTGATTCTGCAACCGGAAAAGAAAAACGCCCGCAGCATCATGAAGATGCTAACGGGCGCTGATCCCATAGATCGCCAGAAAGGCGAAATCTGCTTAGTTATTACCGATATTGAAACCGGCGAAGCGTTTTTTGAACTTCGCGAGCTGACCGCCGCTGTCGAGCAGACGATGAACACCAGTCCAAGCCGGATGGCTTTTCGGATCGATGTCAAGCTTCAGAACGTCGCCCGGATTGCCCCAGGTCGATTTGGTGGTGAAGCTGCTGCCGTCCGTCATCTGAACGGTGATTTCATGGTAATCGGGATGGATGTCTTTTTTCATCGCCTATCACTCCGGAATTTGAAGCGCGGTGTATAAGGTAAAAAATCGACCTATGCAACCCCTGTCTCCGGGAATTCTTGGATAAACCGGGATTAAGGGGTGCGACCGGCATTTTTGATCCCGGTTTATGGTGATATCGCACACTATTCGGGGCATTAATCCGCATCATCTGCATGATGCAGACTTGCGCGAGACTCTTTATATAGTATGGTGCGCCAGCATATGGAATTGTCGCCTTGCCAGGGGGCGTTTAGCCCCTTTTGACAGACGGAGTGTTGATCGTGGCCCTTGATGAAACCCGCTTCCATCAGCTTGCTGATGGCACCATCGAAACCCTCTCGGATCATATTGATGACGAGATGGGGGACGATATTGATGTCGATCTGCAATCGGGAATCCTGACGATCGAACTCGACTCGGGTGAACAGTTCATCATCAATAAACACGGCCCAAACCGCCAGATATGGATGTCTTCACCGGTCAGTGGTGCCAGCCACTATGATTTCGATGAAGACAATGAAAGCTGGACGTCCACCCGCGGCTCGACGACGCTTACCGATCAGCTTTCGGCTGATCTTGCGGTCAAGACGGGGCGGCGTCTTGATCTCGACTGATCGGGACCCGGAATTGGCAGGAAAAGCGTAAACTGGAAGGTTGCCGTGGCATTGAATCCCCGTACTTCACCCCGTCTTGCAGACAGGGACTCCAGTCGTAATTTTTCCGCTCTTCGCGCCATTATCCCCTTTGTCCTGCCCTATCGCTTACAGGTGGCCGGCGCAATGGTCGCACTGGTGATTGCCTCGGGCACGGTTCTGGCCCTTGGCAGCGGACTTCGCATGCTTGTCGATCGGGGATTTGCCGATGGCAATGCGGACCTTCTTGATCAGGCGCTTTTTGTTCTGTTTGCGGTAACGCTGCTGATGGCCGGGGCAAGCTATGCCCGATTCTTTCTTGTGTCATGGATCGGGGAGCGCGTGGTTGCCGATATCCGGTCGGCGGTTTATGCCCATATCATCCGGCTTGATCCGGGTTTCTTTGAAGTTACCCGCACGGGTGAAGTCCTTTCGCGCCTGACGACGGATACAACGCTTTTGCAGGTCGTGATCGGATCAAGTGTCTCGATTGCGCTTCGCAATATCCTGATGTTTGTCGGTGGCCTGACCATGCTGGCGGTTACCAGCCCCAAGCTGACGGCACTTGTTCTGCTTGTCGTGCCGCTGGTGGTTGTGCCAATCATCGGCTATGGCCGCCGGGTGCGCCGCCTGTCGCGCGAGGCACAGGACCGCATCGCCGATGTCAGTGCCTTTTCCGAAGAATCGCTCAATGCGCTTCGCACCGTTCAGGCCTATACCCACGAAAAGATCGAAAGCGACAAGTTTGACGGCTTCGTCGAAGGGGCGTTCAAAACCGCGATTTCGCGCATTTCGGCCCGTGCCCTTCTGACCGCTGTCGTCATCGTTATGGTCTTTGGGGCCGTGGGCACGATCCTGTGGATCGGCGGGCATGATGTGCTCGATGGTACGATTTCGGCAGGCGATCTTTCGGCCTTTGTGTTTTATGCCATCGTGGTTGCGGGCTCGGTCGGTGCGATCAGCGAAGTGATCGGCGATTTGCAACGTGCCGCAGGGGCGGCCGAACGCCTGATGGGGCTGCTTGAAACCAAACCGGCGATTGCCGCACCGGCAAACCCGGTACTGATGCCTGAAAAACATTTGGGGCATGTCAGCTTTGAAGATGTGACCTTCCATTACCCGGCGCGCCCGGATCGTTCGGCCCTGACCGGTTTTTCGTTGCAGGTAAAACCGGGGGAAACCGTGGCCCTTGTCGGCCCGTCCGGTGCCGGCAAGACGACGGTGTTCCAACTGTTGCTGCGATTCTATGATCCGGCAAGCGGGGTTATCAAGGTTGACGATGTCGATATCCGTACTGCTGATCCAGTATCGGTACGCGAACGGATTGGTCTGGTCGCTCAGGATCCGGTGATCTTTGCGGCCAATGCGTGGGAAAACATCCGCTATGGCCGTCCCGGCGCGTCCGATGAGGATGTCCGGGCCGCCGCCGATGCCGCCCATGCGACCGAATTCCTTGATCGCCTGCCGGATGGCTTTGACAGCTTCCTTGGCGAAAAAGGTGTGCGTCTTTCGGGCGGGCAGCGGCAGCGTATTGCGATTGCGCGTGCGATCCTACGCAATCCGTCGGTTCTGTTGCTTGACGAAGCCACCAGTGCGCTGGATGCCGAAAGCGAACAGGTGGTTCAGAAGGCGCTTGAAACCATCATGAAAACCCGCACCACACTTGTGATCGCGCATCGTCTGGCAACGGTGCTGCATGCGGACCGGATCGCGGTGATTGATGATGGCAAGCTGATTGCGATTGGGACCCATCAGGAGCTTATGGAATCAAACCCGCTTTATAGCCGTCTTGCCAAATTGCAGTTTGAACGCGATGCCGCCTGACCGGGCGTGAGCCCGATGAGCCGATAGACAAGCCAACCCCGTCTGCATGCAGGCGGGGTTTGTTCTTGAGGATCCAGATATTAAAAAAGCCCGCCGGTGATGATCGGTGGGCTTTTTTATAAGGCATCTGCCTTGGTATCTGGATCGGTCTATTTGGCGCTGGCAACCTTGCGGTTATGAAGGGAAAGCTCGGCATATTGCCCGCGGAGCCCCTCTGCCTTCGCCTCGAAAGTCTTGAGTTCGTCACCCTTCAGGGTCTTGCCGCTTGGCATCTTGACCTTGATCGGGTTGACCTGGGCATTGTTTTTCAGGATTTCGAAGTGAAGATGCGGCCCGGTTGAAGCACCCGTGGTGCCGACATAGCCGATCACATCCCCCTGTTTGACCCGCGAACCCTGTTTCAATCCCTTGGCGAAGCCCTTCATATGGGCATAGGCGGTGTCGTACGAATCATTGTGGCGCAGACGGATATAGTTGCCATAACCGCCATTGCGGCCAATCCTGGCAATGGTGCCGTTACCGGCAGCAAAAATCGGGGTCCCTGGTGGGGCTGCAAAATCCACACCCTTGTGCATTTTGGTAAAACCAAGAATCGGATGCTTGCGCGCACCAAAGCCTGATGACAGACGCGCACCATTGATCGGTGTGCGCATCAGGGCACGGCGATACGATTCGCCCTTCTGGTTATAGAAGTCGATATCGCCATTGCTGTCTTTATAGGAATAAAGACGGACATTATTGCCGCTCAGCGTCATGCTGGCATAAACGACATCGCCATAGCGAACACGCTCGCCGGAATCGTTGCGCAGTTCTTCGAACATCACCTCGAAGCTGTCACCCGGCTGGATGTCACGCTGGAAGTCGACTTCATAGGAATAAAGCTCGATCAGTTCCATCAGCACCGAAAGCGGCATGCCGTTCTTTTCGGCGGCAAGGAACAGGCTCTGATCAATCACGCCGGATGAAACATTGCGCACAGGGGTCAGTGCGAGTTTGTCACTTGACGCGGTAAAGCCGTCATCGGTACGCGAAACCAGAACAACGGTTTCAGGATCAGGCTGGAAACGCAGGGTATCAAAAAGGTCGCTGTCACCGTCGACGTCGCTTGCATAAACAAGGTCGAATTCCTGACCGGCGCGCAGTTTGCGGGGATTGTAAACATCGCGCAACGCTTCGATGGCGTTAAAGGCAACCGTGCGCTCAAGGCCCGCTGCGGTTAAAGTTGCCATCAGGTTGGAACCTTTTTCGAGCACAACCGTTTCAAGACGGGGCTCGTTATCGGGCAGGTTGGCCGTTTCGGTCACACTGCGTGGGGGAGAAGCGCTTAACTCGCTTTCAGCGGCACTGGCTGACAAAGCGGTATCCGAAGCGTTGGAGTAATGGTCAGAGAGGATGAAACCCGCAGTCCCCCCCAGGATTGCCATGATGGTGGCAATAGATACCAAGTCTCTTCCGGCCATTGCCGCAGAACTCCCCTAGAACTAATAATGCAGTGTGCCCAACGAGTTGCTCTTTGCGGCAACATCGGCACGAACCTTATACAAAAAAGACTCGTAAATGTGAAATGCCAATTCACAACTGGTTGGACGCCATACCGTTCAGGCCATGATGCCGGGATATGGTTTACGAACC
>CAMPHD010000293.1 GCA_946885765.1 uncultured Thalassospira sp. | reverse complement strand
GTATGCTGGTCGGTGAAGATCAACGTTTCTTCCTGCCAGCCTCGGTGCTTTGCGGGGCGTTGATCCTGTCGGCGACGTCGGTTCTGTCAAAACTTCTGATCCCCGGTGCGATCCTGCCGATTGGTGTGATTACCGCACTTGTCGGCGTACCGTTCTTTTTCTCGCTGATTTTCGCAAGCCGGAGGAAATCATGGTAACGCTCAGACTTGAAGACCTTGGCACCCGTTATGGCCGTGTCCATGTGGTTTCAGGTGTTAGCACACCGGTTCTGACCGGTGGCGATGTGATTGCCGTGATCGGGCCGAATGCCGCGGGTAAATCAAGCCTGTTCAAACGCATTGCCGGTCTTGCCAAGGGCGGTGGCAAGGTGCATGTCGAAACGACGGCCTATAACCGCAACACGATCTGCTATATGCCGCAGGATACCGGGTCGAACGCGGTTCTATCCGTATACGAGTCGGTCATTCTAGCCGCCAAGCAGGGATCGTCGCTGCGCGTTCAGGCCGATGAACTGGCGCGGATTGACGATATTCTGGCGGCGCTTCGGATTTCCGATCTGGCAGCACGTAATCTGGGCGAACTTAGTGGCGGGCAGCGCCAGCTGGTTGCCATTGCCCAGACGCTGGTGCGTGAACCCGAAATCCTGTTGATGGACGAGCCGACCTCGGCCCTTGATCTGCATCGCCAGATGGAGGTCCTGTCCTTCATGCGCGATATCGCCAAGCAGCAGAAAATGATCGTCCTGATTGCGATCCACGATCTGAACCATGCCCTGCAATATTGCGATCACGCCATGGCAATCCGCGAGGGCCAGATGGTGGCATTTGGTGAATGCGCCAAGGTGATCGACCGCAATCTGTTACGCGACGTTTATCAGGTTGACGGCCATGTCGAACACAATTCGCTTGGTCATCCTCATATTGTTCTGCGCGGACCAATTACATCCGGCGGCACCGTCACCGAATATCCCGCAGAACGTATTGCCGCCCAATAATTGGCAATCATCAAATCAGGCAGGCTGAATTCATTCAGCTTGCCTCTGCCTCGACGCGGTTAATGATATCGGCCATCAATCCATGCAGCCGGTCACGGTAACCGGTACGGGCCGACGGTTCGGTTTCATCCGACGTCATCGCCACGGTCAGTTCAAGTGCGGGAACGATGTAAAGCATCTGTCCACCATATCCCCAAGCATAAATCACATCCTGCCCGGCAATATCGCGCATGAACCAGCCATAGCCGTATTCATCACCGGTAAATCGTGAATTGGTCTGATGCTGCCAGCTTTGATTGATCCAGTCCTGCGTGATGATCTGCGTCCCGTCCGGGGCACGCCCGCCATTGCGGTAAAGTTCGCCAAAGGCCAGAAGGGAGGCGGTGGTCATCGCCATCTGGTTACCGCCAAAGTAAATGCCCTGCGGGTCGCGATCCCACGCCGTAATGGCAAAATTATCCAGCGGTCCCAGCCATTCGCGCGCCAGTGCCAGCGTCGATTTTCCGGTTTCGCGTGTCAGGATGGCCGATAGCAGATGGCTTGATCCGGTCGAATACAGCATGTCACCGCCCGGATCGTCGGCAAAGGGACGGGCGAGGGCAGCACGCACCCAGTTCGATTGTGCCACCCACTGGCCATAATACTGGCCCGATGTCCGTCCCAGACCGGCCTGCATCGACAGCAAATTACCGATGGTAATGTCAGACAGGCGCGGGTCGGGGTCGGCTGGCAACTGATCGCGCAGCAAGGGGGCGATTTTCTGATCCGTCCCGGTTAAAACACCGCGGTCAATCGCGATGCCAACCAGTGCCGAAATGATCGATTTCGATGCGGATTTGATATTGGTGGCCTGATCGGGGGAATTGCCGTGATAGCCCTGCTGTGCGATCACATCGCCCCGATGGGCGACCATCACCGCCTGCAAGGGTTCCAGACCTTCGGCATCGGTCAGGATAGTGTCCAGGCCCGGCAGATCCGTCGATTGCGACATGGCGCCTGCCGGGGCTGCGAATGCCACGGGTGCTGTCGTCAGCACCATCACAAAAAGCAGAATAGTGCTATATCTGTCAAAATATCCGATGATTGTCTGCCCCCTTATTCCACCGGCTCGGAAACGGTACCAAAGGATGCAAGTGCGCGTTCCATCCGGGCAGCATGGGCATCTTCGACCCGCGACAGGCTTTCAAACCAATCGGCGATATCGTTAAACCCTTCTTCGCGGGCGATACGGGCCATTTCAGGATACCGGGATTTGGCATCGTTTTGTTCATCGGCAAATGCAGCTTCAAGATTAAGCCGGGTAGTGCCGATTGGCTGCCCGGTGGCCGGATCGCCAACCTGTTCGAGAAATTCGAGATGACCGAAGGCATGGCCGGTTTCGGCCTCGGCAGTGGCGCGGAACATTTCGGCAATTTCCGGATAGCCTTCGATATCGGCCTGCTGCGCGAAATAGAGATAACGACGATTGACCTGGGCTTCGGAGGCGAATGCCGTGCGGAGAAGTTCCTCGGTCCGTGTTCCCTTGAGCACCATTACGGGCTTCCTTTTTTGTCGTTCAGGTCTGGTATTTGCAGTGATGCTGTCATGCATATCGGCAAAAAAAGGGCGATGTTTCCGCAGGGAACCATCGCCTCTGTATTTGTCTTGAAAACCCCGCCCGTCAAGCACTGAAGGGACGTTTTGCACCATCCCGGGCGGTTTTCATCGGGCCGTCATGTCGTTGTCACCGCATCGCTATATTTACGCCACACCAGGGTCGCGAATGTTATCGGCGACAAAACAGGTCAGGCGGCGTTACGTGCCGACTGTCGGCGCAGGCGAAATACCAGGTCGACTGATTCCAGCTCGGTGCCGCGCGGCATATTGGGAATGCGCGCAAGCTGAACCGCCTCGGCGGGAATGTCGCTGAGCATTCCGTCTTCCTCGCAATAGAAATGATAGTGCGGGGCTGTGTTGGTGTCGAAATAGGATCGACCGGAATCGATCACGATTTCATTGAGCAGCCCAGCATCGGTAAACTGGTGCAGCGTGTTGTAAACCGTTGCCAGCGATACCTTGATATTCTGGCTCATGGCCTCGGAATGAAGCTGTTCGGCGGTAATGTGCCGATGACCGTTATCAAACAGCAGACGGGCCAGTGCCAGACGCTGACGGGTCGGGCGCAGCCCGACCGCCTTCAGGCGGTTCAAGGCATGGGTATAAGGACGCGGAGTGGTCGTCATGAAATTGTCCCTTCATACGCTCAGGGTCGCACAATGCCGGGTCAATAACGTTGCAATATCATGGCAGTGCCGTATCCCGATCAAATCCAAGCGTATATTAGGGAACCGCAGCACACCTTTCTTTGATTTTGATCAACTCCAATCGCCTGAATTTTCAATAACTGTTTCGACCATGAGATAATAAAAAAGGGGCCGGAAAACCGACCCCTTTTCTGATCCATACAGGATCTGTATCCGGTTTGCGTCTGGCTTAATCGCCAGTCGCAATGCGATCCACCAGCTCTTTGACGGTCGGAACAAAGCCATTGGTGTAGAACGGATCTTCACCAAATTTATAGGCATTGTGACCAGCGAACATCAGTTCGTTTTCAACCGTCGCACCATGCGCAATGTTCTGCAGCGTTTTCTGGATGCAGAAAGAACGCGGATCGGCACGTTTGCCGGTGGTACCCTGATGCTGTTCCCAGTTCGAGAACTGGCACTGCGACAGGCACCCCATGCAATCGATCTGATCTTTTTTGATCGTCAATGCGCTGTCGGGCGTGACAAACACCATGGTTTCATCGGGTGTCGGCATGCCTTCAGTGTAACCGGCATCAAGCCAGGCACGAACCTTGTCGGCATCGTCTTCGCGGACATAGATCGGACGACCGCGACGGCCCAGCGGAATACCGACATGAAGATCGGCTTCTGCGGTACGCGAATAGCGCACCTGACGGTCGGAGCGCTGATGCAGGTCTTCAAGGAAGTCGTTGCGAACGGCCGAACTGTAAAAACCGGTCGGGCTGAATTTATGCAGCGAGACGTCGCCGTCCTGAAGCGTCAGCAGACGGTTTTTCCATTCTTCGGAAATTTCGCTTTCCTTGGTCAGCAGCGGACGGGTCCCGAACTGGAAGGCCACCGGGGCAACTTCCGGATTGTCGAGCCAGTCTTCGTAATCGCGCAGGAACCAGACGCCACCGGCCATAATGATCGGAACATCGTTCAGACCGACCGAATTCATGTATTCGCGAAGGGCCGCAACACGCGGGAACGGATCTTCGGGGACCAGCGGGTCTTCGGAATTCGACAGGCCGTTATGGCCACCGGCACGCCACGGATCTTCGTAGACCACGCCGCCCAGCCATTCCGGTGTATTCTTGTACGACCGCAGCCACAATGCGCGGAAAGCACGGGCCGACGATACAATAGGGTAATAATAAACCCCATACTGTGCAGCAATCTGCGACACCTTGTAGGGCATACCGGCACCACAGGTCACGCCGTGGACAAGACCTTTGGTACCCTCAAGCACACCACGCAGGATTTCCTCGGCACCGCCCATTTCCCACAGAACATTCATATGCAGACGGCCTTCACCATTCCGCATATCATGGGCGATCTGTGCCTGGGCAATACCGCCGCGGATACCATACGCGATCAGTTCCTGATGGCGTTCACCACGGGTTTTTCCAGCGTAATCGACGGGAACCAGATTGCCATTTTCGTCATAGGAATCGGCATTGACGGCGGAAAACGTCCCGATACCACCGGCAGCAGCCCATGCGCCGGAACTTTTACCCGTCGAAACAGCGATGCC
>CAMPHD010000292.1 GCA_946885765.1 uncultured Thalassospira sp. | reverse complement strand
ATATGACTCCGGCGTTCTGCTGGACTTTGATTATACCGTTTTAATTCCCAGATAATCTGGCAGGTGCAGTCTTGCGTAATATGGTCTAATTGTGCGATTGCTAAAAGCACGTTACGTCGTTTTCTGCATCAAGGGGAAACCCTTGGCCCTTCCCGCGGGTCGCAAACGGCATATGAGAGGTCAACCTACGTAGTTTAACCGAGGCGAA
Organism: uncultured Thalassospira sp.; assembly: GCA_946885765.1. The sequence goes on along the minus strand of CAMPHD010000292.1, from coordinate 4,588 downwards.
AACGGAATTTGATCGCGGATTTCTTTGGATTTCAAAGGTGTCTAGATTGACTCAAACCCGTTGCATGGGTAAATAAACCCTGCTTTCCCGCCAGCTACTTTGAGAAGAGGCAAATCCGCTATGAGCAAAGCCAATCGGCCGCTGTCTCCGCACTTGCAGGTGTACCGGCTTCCGATGGCAGGCATAATGTCCATCTCTTTCCGCGCGATGGGTATCGGTCTTGCTATTGGTTTCGTATTTCTGGCGTCCTGGCTGATTGGTGCCGGCGCTGGTCGTGACGCCTTTAACGGTTATCACGCATTTTTCACCTCGTGGTTTGGTCTGCTGCTGCTGTTCGGTTGGACGGCGGCTTTTTATTACCACGCCTGCAACGGTGTCCGGCATCTTGTCTGGGATACCGGTCGCGGCCTGACGAACGAGGGGGCTGCAAAGTCCAACCCGGTCGTCCTTGGCGCGGCAGTCGTGCTGACCATTCTTACCTGGATTATCGGTCTGGCCTAAGGCCGGGCAAGAGGGGACAAACCTGTCATGAAAATGCAATCCGATCTGGGCCGTGTTCGCGGCCTCGGTTCTGCTAAAAGTGGCTCGTCGCACTGGTGGACCCAGCGCGTTACCGCTGTTGCAAACCTTCCGCTCGGCATCTGGTTCATCATATCGATCCTGTCTGGCCATACGGCCGACTATGATGCAGTCCGTGATTGGCTGAGTTCGTATTTCCATTCGACCATGATGATCCTGATGATCATCAGTGTTTCGGTGCACTTCACGCATGGCCTGCAGGTCGTGATCGAGGATTATGTGCACAACCGTAAAGCAGAAATCGTATCGCTGTTCCTGATCAAGGCTGTGGCCGCCTTCCTGTCGGTTGCTGCCATCGTGTCGGTCTTGCGTATCGTTTTTGCCGGAGCCTGAACCAATGAGCGAATCATATAAAATCATCGACCATAACTACGACGTCGTCGTTATGGGCGCTGGCGGCGCCGGTCTTCGTGCGACGCTTGGTACGGTCGAAGCCGGACTGAAAACCGCCTGTATCACCAAGGTTTTCCCGACCCGCTCGCATACCGTTGCGGCACAGGGCGGCATTGGTGCATCACTTGGCAACATGTCCGAGGATCACTGGCAGTGGCATATGTATGACACCGTCAAGGGGTCGGACTGGCTGGGTGACCAGGACGCGATCGAATATATGTGCCGTAACGCCGTTCCGGCGGTTCATGAACTTGAACATTACGGCATGCCATTCTCGCGGACTGAAGATGGCAAAATCTATCAGCGTCCGTTCGGCGGGCATACCCGTGATCACGGCAAAGCCCCGGTCGAACGTGCCTGTGCGGCTGCTGACCGTACCGGTCACGCGATGCTGCACACCCTTTATCAGCAGTGCCTGAAACACAAAGCCGAGTTCTTTGTTGAATATATCGCCCTTGATCTGATGATGGACGAAGACGGATCGTGCAAAGGTCTGGTCGCATGGGATCTTGATTCCGGTGAAATGCACCGCTTCAACGCCAAGATGACCATTTTGGCATCGGGCGGTTACGGTCGTGCATTCTTCAGCTGCACCTCGGCCCATACCTGCACCGGTGACGGTCATGGCATGGTTGCACGTGCAGGCCTTGGTCTTCAGGATATGGAATTCGTTCAGTTCCACCCGACCGGCATTTACGGTTCGGGCTGCCTGATTACCGAAGGCGCGCGCGGCGAAGGCGGTTATCTGACCAACTCCGAAGGTGAACGTTTCATGGAACGTTACGCACCGACCGTTAAGGACCTTGCATCGCGTGACGTCGTTTCGCGTGGTATGGCACAGGAAATCCGTGATGGTCGCGGTGTTGGGGAACACGGCGAATATATCCATCTGCACCTTGAACATCTTGGTTCGGAAGTGCTGTGGGAACGTCTGCCGGGTATTACCGAAACCGCAAAAATCTTTGCCGGTGTTGATGCAACCAAGGAACCGATCCCGGTTCTGCCGACGGTCCATTACAACATGGGCGGCATTCCGACCAACTATAAGGGCGAAGTCCTGCGTCCGACCGCTGATAACCCGAATGCAATCGTTCCGGGCCTGATGGCGGCGGGTGAAGCAGCCTGCGTTTCGGTCCATGGTGCAAACCGTCTGGGTACCAACTCGCTCCTCGACCTTGTCGTGTTTGGTCGCGCATGTGGCCTTCACGCTGCCGAGGTTGTCGATCCGAAAGCTTCGTTCAAGGAACTCAAAACCACCGATGGTCAGACGGCCCTTGATCGTTTTGATCGTCTGCGCTGGGCCAAGGGTTCTCGTCCGACCGCCGAAATCCGTCTGGAAATGCAGCGTGTGATGCAGGGCAATTGCGGTGTGTTCCGGACTGCCGAAATCCTTGCTGAAGGTGTCGAGAAACTGTCAAAAACGGCGGCAACACTTCCCGATGTTGCCGTTGCGGATCGCTCGCTGATCTGGAACTCGGATCTGGTCGAGACGATGGAACTCGAAAACCTTATGGTCTGTGCCGCAGCAACCATGAACTCCGCCGAGGCCCGTCACGAATCACGCGGGGCGCATGCCCACGAGGATTATCCGAAACGTGATGATGCCGTCTGGATGAAGCATACGATTGCGACTGTCGGTTGGGACAAGGGTTATGGGGTTGATCTGACATATCGTCCGGTCAACAACTTCACCCTTACCGATGAAGTCGAATATATCGAGCCGAAAGAACGCGTCTATTAAGGCGCGGCAAGAGAGGATTTGAGAGATGGTAGAATTCAATCTTCCCGCCAATTCGGTCGTCAAAGAGGGCAAATCGTTCTCGGCACCGGCTGACGCGAAAAACACCCGCAGCTTCAAGATCTATCGTTACGATCCTGACAGCGGTGATAACCCGCGTACCGACACTTACGATATTGATCTCGACAAGTGCGGCCCGATGGTTCTCGACGCGCTGATCAAGATCAAAAACGAGATCGACGCGACCCTGACATTCCGCCGTTCCTGCCGTGAAGGCATTTGCGGTTCGTGTGCGATGAACATCGATGGTCGGAATACGCTTGCGTGTCTGAAGCCGATTGATGACATCAAGGGCGAAGTCAAAATCTATCCGCTGCCGCATATGCCGGTGGTCAAGGATCTGGTGCCGGACCTGTCGCAGCCTTATGCACAGCTCGCCTCGATCGAGCCGTGGCTCAAGGCCGATAGCCCGCCGCCAGTTGGCGAACGTCTGCAGTCGCGTGAAGAGCGTGCCAAGCTTGACGGTCTGTGGGAATGCATCCTGTGCTTCTCCTGCTCGACCGCGTGCCCGTCTTACTGGTGGAACTCCGACCGTTACCTCGGCCCGGCTGTTCTGTTGCAGGCTTATCGTTGGCTGGCTGACTCGCGTGATGAATATACCGGTGAACGTCTCGACGCACTCGAAGATCCGTTCCGCCTGTATCGTTGCCACACGATCATGAACTGCACCAATACCTGCCCAAAAGGCCTGAACCCGGCATTGGCGATCACCGAAATCAAAAAGATGATCGCAGAACGCCGCGCCTGATCGGCTCGCACCATAAAAAAGTCTTTTTAAGACAAAAAGTTAAAGCCGCCGGAGATCGGATGATCCCGGCGGCTTTTTCTGTTTTAATACTGTTCATAAAGACAACCTAGCCCGGATAATCGGGCGCGAGCAAAGGCAAATCCATGAAAAAGGCGCATTGGCTGTTCCCCCTTAGCGGCGCGGCATATGGCTTCGCATTCTGGTATCTGATCGATTATCGCTGGGAGGATCATTATCTTCTGGCGAGCCTGATGACGTTTATCGCGGGGCTGGCCTATTGCAGCTGGTTTGCCATCGGGGTGCGGCGCCTGCGCGATGATCTTGCCGTGACGTTGGTCCTGCCATTGTTTGCGGCCCTGCAGGTGCTGGCGTTTCAGCATCTGGTCGGGTTCGAGCATACGGACGAAACCGTCATTTTCGGTCTGCTGGCTTGCCAGGCGCTTTGGGTCGGGGTTGCTGTTGGCATCTGGCGCATTTGGGGGCCATTGCAAACGACTGTTCTGCCAAACTATCCGGATCGGGCGGCATTAGTGCCGGAAATCTGGTCGATCAAGCTGGCATTGGCTTTCGGTTTGGTCGGGGTTGGGGTTTTCTGGCCGGTTTTCTATGCGCTGTGTTCGCTGTTTATGCTGGTTGGCATTGACCAGATATGGGAACTGATCAGCGAGGCATATGTTGCCTTACCCCTTTCGGGGGCGGCCTTTGCAACCGGTATTCTGATTGCCCGGGAAAAGTCTGGGCTTCTGATCCCGGTCCGTCAGGTGATTGGCGGAATGTTCCGCATTCTTTACCCGATTCAGGCATGCGGGCTTTTCCTGTTTCTGGTTGCTGCCGCGCTTGGCGGTTGGGAAGTCCTGCTGGATCAGGATTTTGGTGTCTGGTGGACCGTGATGGCCGCCGCAGCAGGGCTTAGCTATTTGCTGTTTGGTGCGGTTCAGGCAGGCGAAGGTGCTACTCTGTTTGGCCGGATTGGCGATCGCGTCTTTCGCTTTACATTATGGATGGCGCCGATATTCGCCCTGATTGCGATGGCGACGATTTATATCCGGGTGCGTGAATATGGCCTGACC
>CAMPHD010000291.1 GCA_946885765.1 uncultured Thalassospira sp. | reverse complement strand
CTCCCAGTGGGCCGCTGACGCAGACCATCACCGTTTCGGTCATCGCGGACACGATCCAGGAGCTCGACGACGTGTTCTTCCTGGACCTGACGAATCCCGTGAACGCTCTGCTGACGGACAGCCGCGGAACGGGGACGATCGTCGACGACGACGCTCCGGCCCTCTCGGTCCTCGATACGATCGGGTTCGAGGGACGCGACGGCTTTGTCCATTTCACGGTCACGCTGTCGAGGCCCGTGACGCTCCCGGCGACGGTTACCTATACGACGGTGGACGGGACCGCTTTGGCCGGCAGCGACTATGTGGCGAAAACGGGCACGCTGACGTTCCTGCCGGGCGGGGCGCTGCATGACATGGCACGCAGGACGCGCGATGAAAACCGCGTCCGGATTGTCGGCGATGGTTCGGTCATCTGGCCGCTGATCCATGCTGATGATCTGGCCGATCTGTACCGGCTGGTGCTTGAAAACGGCGAGCGCGGCCAAAGCTATATCGGGGTTGGCATCGAGGGCATCGCGACCGGCGATCTTGCCCGCCAGATCGCCAAAACCTTTGGCCGAACTGATTGCGAGGTCGTGCATATCAGCCCCGATGACATCGCCCGCGAATACGGGCAATGGGCACGGGGTCTGGCGCATAGCCACCGCATGAGCAGCCAGAAGGCCATCCGCGAACTCGGCTGGCAACCGCGTCACACCGATATCACCCGCGATCTTCAAAGCTGTGTCGAGGTAACGGCACCCCTGCCCGTCGCCTCATGATCCGCAATCCTAATGCTTGCCGCCCACCGCGTTCAGCCCGATCACCCCGCCAATGATCATCAGAAGGAATACCACCTTGAACGCGCTCATCGGTTCCTTGAAAAACATCACGCCAATCACGGCGACCGCCGCCGTGCCAAGGCCCGACCAAACGGCATAGGCCGTGCTGACCGGCAGGGTGCGAAGGGTGAGCGAAAGCACCCAGAAACTGACGCCATAAAGCGACAGGGTCAGAACCGCAAACCGCCAGTCGGTAAACCCGTTCGATAGTTTAAGCGACACCGTCCCGACCACTTCAAGGCAGATCGCACCCAACAGATAAACCCATGCCAGCATAACCAACCCTTTCACGGTCAAAGATTTTGTGCGCCCAAAATGGCCAAAACCGCCACGCGGGGCAAGCCATCCGTCGCGATAATTTTCGTCCTGCCCCGATCTGCATCAAACCACCCGCCAAAGCCATTGCGTATAATCTCACCTCAAGGCACATTGCGGGCGCATTGCAGCCCGTACACCAACATGCGACACTGCGCGCGGATTTGAATCCCGAATGAAGCCCGAATAAAACAGGGATAAAGACATGATCGAAACCGATATTCTGATTGCAGGCGGCGGCATCGCCGGCATGAGTGCGGCGGCCCGCTTTGCCGCCGACGGACACAGGATCATGATCGTCGATCCCGCCCCCGCCGACATTGGCGAAGGAACCGATCTGCGCACCACCGCCTTCCTGCAACCGGGCATCGAAACCCTTAAAAAGGCCGGCGTCTGGGACGCGATCAAACCGACGGGTGCCGAGCTTCGCGTCATGCGCATCGTCGATGCCGGGGGCAATGAAATGACCCCGCGCGAAACAGCCGATTTTGACGGGGCCGAAACCAATCAGGGCTTCTTTGGCTGGAACGTCTCGAACAAGGCCGCGCGTGTTTCGCTGATGGCGAAACTTGAAACGCTACCCAATGTCGATTTCCGCTTTGCCACCACCGTCACCGGCTTTATGGGCACCGCCCGTTATGGGGAGGCGACATTATCCGGCGGCGAAACCGTGCGCGCCAAGCTGGTCGTGGCCGCCGATGGCCGCAATTCATCGCTTCGCGACTTTGCCGGGATCAAGCATCGCCGCTGGGCCTATGATCAAAACGCGCTGGTCTTTGTCGTCACCCACGACAAACCGCATGACAATATCTCGACTGAAATCCACCGCACTGGCGGGCCGCTAACCCTTGTGCCAATGCCTGATCTTGATGGCAAACCCTGCTCGTCCGTGGTCTGGATGACGCCCGCCAAACGTGCCGAACAGCTTGCCGCCATGGATGACGCCACCCTTTCGGCTGAAATCACCCACGACACGATGCATCTGTTCGGCCCGCTTACGGTCGCAAGCCCGCGTGCGGTCTGGCCGATGATCTCGCAAGTCCCGTCACGCCTGATTTCGGCAAGGCTTGCCTTGGTCGCCGAGGCCGCCCACGTCGTCCCGCCGATTGGCGCACAGGGGCTTAATATGAGCCTGCACGACATCGAAACCCTGGCCGACCTGATGGCAAAGGCACGGCTCAAGGGCGAGGATATCGGCGCAACCACGTTGCTCAAATCCTACGAACGCAGGCAGCTTCCCAAAACACTCGCACGGGTTGGCGGTATTGATCTTCTCAACCGCGCCTCGATGTTTGAACCCAAAACGCTGCGCGATCTGCGCTATGCCGGGCTGACCGCGATCAACCGCATCGGCCCGCTTCGCAAACTCGCGATCAGGGTCGGGGTCGGAAAATAACCCACCTGCGGCCCATTCACTTTGCCTTCCCGCTGCCCCGTTTTCCGGTGTAACCTCATCGCAACACAACTTCCGATAATCAGGAGCCCCCGATGCGCTTTCCCTTTCTTGCCCCCGCAACTGCCCTTATCCTTGCCTTTGCCGTTTCGGGCTGTACGGGGAAAACCGGCGAATATGCCGGGCGCGGTGCCGGGATTGGCGGGATATCGGGTGCGGTTGGCGGCTTTGTGACTGCCGCGATCTTTGGCGGTAACCCGGTCGAGGCCGCCGCACGGTCCACCGTTTACGGGGTGACCGCCGGGGCTACTGCCGGGGCGATATCCGGGGCGGCTGCCGATGCGCAGCAGGAAGAAACCTTCAGGGCCGCCCAAAAGGAAAAGCAGGATCGCATCCGCGCCAAAATCGGTGATGATGCCTTTGCCGGGCTGACCGCCCTTGCCAAATGCGATCACGCAACCGCGCTTTCAAACGCCACCACCGCAACCGGGTCATCCAATGCGGATTATGCGCTTGCCGGTCTGTGGCTTCAGGCCATCACCTATTCCGATCAGGCACAGGAAGACACCGCACGCGGCCTTTACCCCGCCATCATCGCCGCCGATCCCAAAATCGATGACACCACTGGTGCCGAGGCACGGCGTCGCGAACTCGTCGAAGGCCTGACCCGCATTCGCGGTGAATATGACCTGCCAACGGTCTGTGCCTAGACTCCTGCGCCTAGTTTCCTGCGCCTAAATCACCCGCGCCGGGTTGCCAACAACGGTGACGCCCGGCGCGACATTCCTCGTCACCACCGCACCCGCCCCGACAATCGCATCATCGCCGATGCTGACCCCGGCCAGGATGATGGCACCACCACCGATCCAGACATTCCGGCCAATCGTCACCGGCAGGGCGATTTCAAGATGCTGCTTTCGAAGCTCCGGGTCCTTGTGATGCTGCGCGCAGTAAATCTGCACATTCGGGCCCAGCATTGAATGATCACCGATGATCACGGGCGCGGTATCAAGGATCGTGCAGCCGACATTGATGAACACATCGCGCCCAAGGTGGATATTGACCCCGTATGCGCAATGAAACCGCGTTTCGATCCGAACGTCTTCGGCACATTCCGCAAACAGCGCGCGCAGCTTCGGCCCGATATTGCCGCGTTCCGCGGGCGGCAGGATGCTGTGTTCATGCACCGCGTCATGGGCGCGTGCCCGCATCGCGTCCAGTTCCGGGTCAAGGCAGCTATACCACTGCCCTGCCTTCATTTTTTCAAGCTCGCTTTGGGGCATCTCGATCCGGGGCGTTGTTAAGGATGGCGGGGCTCAGACTACGCCCGCGCCTTATCTCGCGCAAACAAAGAAAACCCGCCAAAAGAAAACCCGCATGTGTGGGGGCACATGCGGGTCAGGTGGTGGAGATCAGGGAGTTCACTTCACCACAAGCTTGTAATTGGGCGTGGTATTAAGCGGGCAGCTATAAAGATACTCACCGGGCGTAAGCGTGACCGCATAATCCTTGGTCTTGCCCTGCAACAACCCACCACCCGACACCGAAATCTTCTGGCTCAGGATCTTGTCGGTCCAGTCGTAATCCTTGTCGCGCAGCCAGAAACCGACCTCATAGGGCACACCATCATTGGAGACCCGGAAAATGTAATCACCGGGTGCCAGCGTCATCTCGCCGGCCTTTTGCACGCGCTGATCACCGCTTTCCTTGTTGATCGCGACGCAATCGGCTTTCTTGGTGCTGGTGTAATGATGGTTGGTGCCCTCGGGCTCCAGAAACTGGCAGGGCACCTGCGTGATTTCGATAACCTGCGGGGCTGCCTGCGACGGGGCGGCAAACCCTGCCAGCATCGCCATCGCAATCCCGCCGCCCATAACAACCGATTTCAACATCTGCTTATCTCCGGATTGATCTTTCCATCCGGTGTAAACGGCTTTGAAGATAATCGGAAATCAAGCCCCGATCACAGCTTGGCGAGCAGCGCGAGAGGAACCCTTCGGCCCCGCCACACCACACACCACTCCGTCATTCCCGCACACGCGGGTATCCAGTCAGCCGCGCCGCAACGTCAAAACCAGCCACCGAGCCCGCAGCCCCATGGACTCCCGCCTTCGCGGGAGTGACGAACGGGTGGAAAGCCCTCACCAAAAAACCGTCATTCCCGCGAACGCGGGAATCCAGTCCTTCGTGCCGCATCCTCAAACCCGGCAACCAAAACCACCCATCGGCATCACCAAAAGCTCCGTCATCCGGCCAAATCCTGCTATCCTTCCACGATGAAACAGCCCTGCGTCTATATC
>CAMPHD010000290.1 GCA_946885765.1 uncultured Thalassospira sp. | reverse complement strand
GCATGGCATATGCCGATGTTGAGTTCAAACCGCTGGAAAAAGACCCGGAAACCATCGTGTTCGGTTTCATCTCGACTGAGTCGAGTTCAAACCTGAAAGCCCAGTGGCAGCCGATGATTGACGACATGGAAGAAGTGCTTGGCAAAAAAGTCGAAGCATTCTTCGCACCGGATTATGCCGGGATCATCGAAGGCATGCGTTTCGGCAAGGTTCACGTTGGCTGGTTTGGTAACAAGTCGGCGATGGAAGCTGTTGATCGTGCAGGTGGTGAAGTTTTCGTTCAGACATCGAAAAGCGATGGTACCAACGGTTATTATTCCCACATCATCACCCAGGCCGACAACGACAAGATCAACAGCCTTCAGGATATGCTGAAATGCGATCATTCGCTTAATTTCGGTATTGGTGATCCGAACTCGACCTCGGGCTTCCTGGTTCCGACCTATTATGTTTTCGCCAAAAACGGTGTTGACGCCAAAGAATGCTTCAAAACTGTTCGTAACGCGAACCATGAAACGAACCTGATGGCGACGGCCAATAATCAGGTTGACGTTGCGGCCAACAATTCCGAACAGCTTGCCCGTACCCAGATGGTCAAGCCGGAAATCACCGACAAGGTCAAGGTTATCTGGACCTCGCCGCTGATTCCGTCTGACCCGATGGTTTACCGCAAAGACCTGTCGCGCGAACTGAAATCCGAAATCAAGGCATTCTTCCTTGGTTATGGTCGTCTGGGCGACGTTGAAGAAGCCAACAAGGTTCTTGGCGGCATTCAGGATGGCATGGGCAAATTCATGGAAAGCAGCAATGCGCAGCTTTACCCGATCCGTCAGCTTGACCTGTTTAAAGACAAGCTGAAAATCGAAAACACTGCCGAGCTTTCTGCGGATGAAAAAGCCGCCCGTGTTGCCGAGATCGACAAGAAACTGGCTGAACTCGACATACTGGTTTCTTACGAGTAACCGGCCTTATGACAGGGAGCCCACAAGATGCGGGCTCCCTGTTTGCTTTTACCTTCCGGGATTGACACCATGAACAGCAGCCTTTCGACATCTGCCGTAACCGCCGCAGAACTTCCGCCGCGCGATCTGAAACGTTCAGGCGCAAGTTTCCTTCTTTGGGCGTTCATTCTGGCCATTCTGGCCCTGTCCTGGGAGGGGGCCGACATGCGGCCCATGGCCCTGATTGAAAACAGTGGCAACATGGTCGATTTCGCGGACGGGTTTTTCCCGCCGGATTTCCTGATGTGGAAAACCTATGTCAGCGAAATGTGGATCACGATCCAGATTGCGATCTGGGGCACGGCGCTTGCGATTGTCTGTTCGATCCCGTTTGGCATTCTGTGTTCTGAAAACATTGTTCCGTTCTGGGTTTACCAGCCGGTGCGCCGACTGATGGATTCCTTCCGCGCGATCAATGAAATGGTTTTTGCCATGCTGTTCGTTGTTGCGGTTGGTCTTGGTCCGTTTGCCGGTGTGCTTGCCCTTTGGATTCATACCACCGGCGTTCTGGCAAAGCTGTTTTCAGAAGCCGTCGAGGCGATTGATCCCGAACCGGTTGAAGGCATCCGGGCCACCGGTGCCAATGGGTTGCAGGAAGTGATATTTGGCGTGATCCCGCAGGTCTTGCCGCTCTGGATTTCCTATTCGCTGTATCGGTTTGAAAGCAATGTGCGTTCGGCAACCGTTCTGGGTATTGTCGGGGCAGGTGGCATCGGCATGGTTTTGTGGGAATATATTCGCGGTTTTTATTACGCGGAAACGGCGGCGGTCATGATCATCATCATCCTGTCGGTCAGCCTGCTTGATATTGCATCCCAACGTTTGCGCAAACTGGTGACGTGAGCATGAGTTTCAGGATTACGCAGGCCAAACCGGCAATGAAACACTTGTCGGAGGCCCCGACGATTGATCCGAGTGCGGTGGTGGTTGATTGCGAATTTGGTGTCTGGACCGAAGTGGGTGCGCGCACCAGTATTCGTGAAAGCGTGATGGGTGATTATTCCTATGTCGTCAATGACAGCGAGATCATCTATTCCGACATCGGCAAATTCGTAAATATCGCGGCCCATACAAGGATCAATCCGGGGCAGCATCCGATGGACCGGGCATCGATGCATCATTTCCAGTACCGGTCGAGTGCCTATGAGCTTGGCGATGATGATCCGGCGTTTTTTGACTGGCGGCGCGAAAAGCGGGTGAAGCTTGATCATGATGTCTGGATCGGGCATGGCGCGATTGTTCAGGGCGGGGTAACCATCGGGATCGGGTCGGTTGTCGGTTCGGGTGCGGTGGTGACCAAGGATGTGCCGCCCTACACCATCGTCACGGGTATTCCGGCCACCCCGCTTCGCCCGCGATTTGATGCGGAAATTGTCGATGCGCTGCTTCGTATTTGCTGGTGGGACTGGGATCATGCAACATTGGCAGAACGGCTTGACGATTTTCGGCGTCTGCCGGTACGGGATTTCTGTCTGAAATACGATCTGCGATAAATCGAAAGCCAGTTCGAGGCCACATGACCGACTATCAGCGTTATGCTGTTTATTATGCAGCGAAAGCCGACAGTGATCTGGCGGCTTTTGGCAATGCCTGGCTGGGGCGTGATCCCGAAACCGGACGGGAAATGGATCGCCCGGCTGCCATCGGCCTTGCCGATGGCGAGGTCGCGGCGATAACCGTTTCCCCGTCGCGATACGGGTTTCATGGCACCCTGAAACCGCCATTCGCCTTAAAGGATGGGCAGACGCGCGTGCAGCTTGAACGTGCGATTGCCGACTATTGTGCGGGAGCGTCTTCAGTGACGTGTGGCCCGCTTTTGCTGAAATCGATTGGCAGTTTTATTGCCCTGATCCCGACTGCTCCGACCGATCCGCTTGGTGCGCTGGCGTCTGGTCTGGTGCAGGCGCTTGACGGTTTTCGGCAGCCCGAAGACGAAGCCGCGATGAATAAACGCCGTGCATCGGGGTTAAGTGATCGACAGGAAGAATATCTGGTCAGATGGGGTTATCCCTATGTGATGGAAGAATTCCGTTTTCACCTGACGCTGACAGACAAGCTTGACCCGGACCGGATGATGCGGGTGCGTGATGCGGTGGCCCCGATTGTTGCACCATTGTGCGAGGCACCATTTACGATCAGCGATGTCTGTCTTTTTGGTGATCCGGGTGATGGAAAGCCGTTTGATTTGTTGCGGCGTTTTGCGCTTGGATGACAGGTGATTGCGCCGTGGGACTTAAAAAATGCTGCAGTGTTTTGCTGCAGCATTTTTTGTTCAGACTACCCGGTTTCCGGGCGCTTGATCCGTGTGTGCCGGGCGGTGGAAAATGGCATCAATGAAGCGGCCAATACCGGTTTCAAGGTCATTGTCATTTTCAACAGCGATCACGTTGGGACCATCGACCTGATAGGCCGATGCGCGCCGCAGGCGTTGTTCGATATCGTCGGAACTTTCGCGGCCACGGGTCACAAGGCGTTGGCGAAGGGCGTCTTCGTGCGCCCGGATGCTGATGACCCGGACGGCATCATGGCCCAGCAGATCGCGGGCGTCGTCAATCACGCTGCGCGAGGCATTTACGACAACGATTTTGCCGTTGGCGACGTCGTTCTGGACATGATTGGGAATGCCGTAACAAAGATTGTGCGCCCGCCAGCTCAGCAGGAAGGCACCCTGCTTTGCCATGGATGCAAAATCCTCGGCGCGGACCGGAATATGGATTTCGCCAACCGATCCGGCCGGGCGGGTAATGCAACGACGGGGAAACAGGATGGTTTCATCGTCATGCAAACGCGCCCGTGCCGCATCCAATAGGGTATCCTTGCCAACCCCGCTGGGGCCGACGACAAGAATCAGTAATCCATTTTCCGAAGCGCCATGATGGATGTCATGGCGCGCGGTCATGACACGCGGCTTCCCAGACGCCACACACCGCGCACAATCGGATGATGCGGTGAATGATGGACACGGATCAGATCGCCGCGTTTGCCAACCGCAATCTCGCCCCGGTCATCAAGGCCGACCTGTCTGGCCGGGGTCAGGGTCGCGGTACGCACCGCACGCGGAAGATCATAGGCGTCGAAATCATCAAACAGCTTCATCACGCCATGCAGCAGGCTGTGCGGGACATAGTCGCTTGAAATAATGTCGAGATATCCGTGTTTCGCCAGATCGCCTGCTGCGACATTGCCGCTGTGCGAGCCGCCGCGTACAAGGTTTGGCCCGCCCATCATCACACCAAGTCCGCCTTCATGCGATGCCTTGGCGGCTTCTAGTGTCGTCGGGAATTCGGCCACCGTCATTTTATCGGCGACGGCTTCGGCGACATGGGCATTGGTTGCGTCATCGTGGCTTGCCAGTGCCAGATTTTTTTGATGGGCAAGTTCGACGACATGGCGGCGATGCTTGGCGGAATACAGTTCGGAATCACGTTTGCGGCTGGCGACGAATTTGCGCATTTCCTCGTCCGAGAGGCCGTATTTGCCCTGATAATAGGTGTAATAGGCGTCCATGCTGACGAATTGGCGCTGTCCCGGCGTGTGATCCATTACCGAGAGCATCCGCACCAGCGGGATATCCACCAGTTTGGCCAAGGCATCAACCATGCCTGGATAGGACGTTTCACAGCGCAGATGCAGTTTGTGATCGGCGCGCAGAAGGTTGTTTTCCTGCGCGTGGCCAAGGGCCTCGACCGATTCAACCAGTCGGACGATGCGTTCGGAGCCTTCGTTGACATCGCCGATGGAGACCGCATCAAATACGGTCGTGATGCCGGCACTGGCGACCTGATTGTCGTGCGCAATGACGGCGTCATACATCCGCTTCCGGCGCTCGCGCGCTTCG
>CAMPHD010000289.1 GCA_946885765.1 uncultured Thalassospira sp. | reverse complement strand
GTCACATTCGGGCGGCTTTCATAAATGATGCCGATTACGCCAAGCGGTACAGAAACCCGGGCGATATCAAGCCCGTTGCGTTCGGGGCTCCAGCGGGCCAGTTCGCGGCCAACCGGATCGGGAAGAGCGGCAACCGCTTCGACCCCGGCCGCCATGCTTTCGATGCGGGCAGGATCAAGAGCAAGACGATCCAGTAATGCTGGTGTCAGGCCCTTGGCACGGCCTGCTTCCATGTCGCGTGCATTGGCGGCCAGAATGATATCGGCATTTTCGCGCAATTTGCGTGCGGCTGCTTTAAGGGCGTTGGTTTTTGGTTCGGATGGGACCTGTGCCAGTTTCAGCGAAGCTTCACGGGCATTGATGCCCATGTCGCGCATCAATGCTGCGATGTTCTGGTTTTCGATGCTGGCAAGTGCCGTCATAGTCCTGGTTCCGTTCCTTGAAGATATCCCGCGGGCCGGAATTTCCGGGGCGGGCTTATCGCAATTTTATCGACAATTTGACAAAATATCCCTCTGACCGCGTAACTGCAATCGTCTAACGTTGATAAATCAACGTTCTGCCAATTATCCCGTAGACCGGCAAGGAACGTTTTCTTGCGCGACTTGCTTGCCAAATCATTGATTGCGGGCCATCTGTTGTCTTGGGAAAGCGGGACGTCAATCAGGAAGCCGGGGCTGTGTCGGACACGCCACATGGTGCCCACCAGGGGATAAGAACTTGAAAAATATGGGTGATAACCAGCCATCAGCCCGCGCTGAATTTGGTGTTGTTAAAACTTTTCTGCCGTATCTGTGGCCGCGTGGCGAGTTCGAGCTCAAAGTCCGTGTGGTGATTGCCCTGCTGTTTCTGGTCGGGGCGAAGATCGCCAACGTTTATGTCCCGGTTTTGTATAAATACGCGGTTGATGCCCTTGGCGGCGACAAAGCTGGTACCGGCTCCGCGGGGGCGGACACGACATCCCTGATCGTTGTGCCAGTGGGGATGATCGTCGCCTACGGGCTTGTGCGGGTTTTATCTTCGGCCTTCGGGGAATTGCGCGACGCCGTTTTTGCCAAGGTCGCGCAACGCGCCATTCGGACATCCGCCCTTGGTGTGTTTGAACATCTGCATGCCCTGTCGCTGCGGTTCCATCTGGATCGTCAGATGGGCGGGCTTTCGCGCGCGATTGAACGCGGGGTCAAGGGGATCGAATTCCTTTTATCCTTCATGCTGTTCAACATCCTGCCGACCCTGCTTGAAATCTTCATGGTCTCGGGCATTCTTTGGGTGCTGTATGATTTCTGGTTCGCGCTGATTACGTTTGTCACCATCGTGATCTATATCGCGTTTACCCTGATCGTGACTGAATGGCGGATGAAGTTTCGCCGGGAAATGAACCAGCGCGATGACGAGGCCAACACCAAGGCCATCGACAGTCTGATCAACTATGAAACAGTCAAGTATTTCAATAACGAGGATCACGAATCCCATCGTTATGACAATGCCCTGCGCGGGTATGAAACCGCGGCGGTGAAGTCACAGGAATCCCTGTCAAAACTCAATATTGGGCAGGGTGCGATCATCGCGGTTGGTCTGGTTTTGAACATGCTTATGGCGGCCAATGGCGTCAAAAGTGGAGCCATGACCATTGGCGATTTTGTGCTGGTGAATACCTATCTGCTGCAACTTTACATGCCGCTGAACTTCCTTGGCTTCGTATATCGCCAGATCAAGCAGTCGCTGACCGACATGGAACGCATGTTCTCGTTGCTTGATGTCGAAAAGGAAGTCGAAGACAGGGCCGATGCTTCGGCGCTTGCCTATGGCGATGCCGCCATCCGGTTCGAGGACGTTAAATTCGCCTATAACCCGGATCGCCAGATATTGAAGGGTGTGAGTTTCGAAGTCCCGGCGGGTAAAACCGTTGCCGTTGTCGGGCCAAGCGGGGCGGGCAAATCGACCCTGACCCGGCTGATGTTTCGTTTCTATGACGTCTCAAGCGGCCGGATCACGATTGACGGGCAGGATATCCGCGATGTGTCGCAGACATCCCTGCGCCGTTCGATCGGTATCGTGCCGCAGGATACGGTCCTGTTTAACGATACGATTGCCTATAACATTGCCTATGGCCGACCCGGTGCGGACGAGGCCGAAATCACCGATGCCGCCAAACTTGCCAGCATTGATGGCTTTATCGCCGGTCTGCCACAGGGCTTTAAAACCATGGTGGGGGAACGCGGGCTCAAACTTTCCGGTGGGGAAAAACAGCGTGTGTCGATTGCGCGCATGTTGCTCAAACGTCCGAAAGTCATGATCTTTGATGAGGCAACGTCGGCCCTTGATACCCGCACCGAAAAGGATATCCAGCAGGCGCTTCGTGATGTGTCGCGCGGGCATACGACGCTTGTGATTGCGCATCGGCTTTCGACCGTGATCGATGCCGATGAAATCATCGTGCTGCGCGACGGGCAGGTCGCCGAACGCGGCCGCCATCAGGACCTTCTGTCACAGAACGGCCTTTACGCCGAAATGTGGGCCCAGCAGCAGGAAATCCGCGAGGCCGAGGAAATCCTTGCGCATGCAGGGGATGTCAAGGCATAGGCCCGAAAACCTGCGTGATATCAAGAAGCCAAAGGGCTGTTGATATGGTTATGAAGGACAGCAATGTCGCCATCATAAGCGACGCGGCACATAATCCTTCATGGCCATAACGCTGTCCGAAAATCGGATAGATACTCAGCATCGGGGAACAGGCGAAACTGACAGCGGCAATCTGCAGGACCGGTTCCATTGGCGGCATTACAAAGACAATTGAAAAAACGATCAGGGGATGCAGGATCAACTTGCCGATAACGATGCGGGTCATGTCGGTGCGCATGCCCTTGATCCGCAACCCGACGAGCCCCGCACCGATGACAAACAGCGCAACCGGCCCTGATGCCATCGCCAGCATATCGACAGTTTTAAAGATAGGCCCAGGTAGTTCGATCCCGGTCAGGGCAAGTCCGATGCCGATGATAATGGATATGATGATCGGGTTTCTGCCCAACCCCTTGATAACGGTGCCCAGCACGCGCCAGCGACTGTGACCGTCGTTGTTGCCGCTATCGCCCAGCAACAGAACCAGCGGCATCATCACCAGATTTTCAATGATCATGCACAGCGCAAGGGCAATGGCCGCCGGCGGTCCCAGAACCTGTACCGCGACGGGATAGCCGACAAAGCCGCTATTGCAAAACGACATGCCCATGCCTTGCAATGTTGCATTGGGAAGCGACTTTCTGGCAATGAAACGGGTATATAGCAGGCCAAGGGTAAACAGGATCAACGATCCGCCGCCATACGCCATCAGATAATCGGCATGGATGATTTCGGCGATATCGCGGCTTGAAAGTGCCTTGATCAGCAAAGCGGGCAGGGCAAAATTCATCACAAATGCCCCCATGCCGCGTGCAACATTCTGGGCGATGATATTCTGTCGGACCGCGAAATAACCCAGTGCGATGATCAGAAAGATGGGCGTTGTGATGGCCAGAACGTCAAGCATATGGTGGCATGTCCCGAATGCGGCCTGTTCGGGGTCCGTGACGGACATATCCCGATTATGCCGATAATGTTTGATTTCATTACATATCCCGTGCCATGCCGGGCAGGTCAAGAAACGGAACGGATTTGTCAATGAACCAACCGGTAATGGATTGGTCCGAAGACCTGATGCCCCACTATTTTCGGGGGCTTGATCATCTGCGAGCCGTTTCCCCGCGCGGGCAGAAGGCGGCCGATCTGGTTGGCCGTTATGGTGTATTACGGACGCTTTCGGCTTTCGATCCGCTCGTGGTTGGCACCCTTCCGATCAATCTTGATATCGAGGGATCGGATCTTGATATTCTGTGCCATTGTCCCGATCCGGACGGATTTTCCGATCATGCGCGGGCCGCATTTCATCATTTTGACCGGTTCAGTCTGCATTGCCGTCCGGCGACGCGAAATATCGGGATATCAAGTGTCGTGCGGTTTGTTCTGGAGGGTCTGCCGGTCGAGATTTTTGCCACCGGCACACCGTCGGAATGCCAGTTCGGCTTTCGCCATATGCTGGTTGAGGCACGGTTGATATATCTTCTGGGGCCGCAGTTTTCCGAAGAAATCCGGAAAATGAAACGGGCCGGTTTCAAAACCGAACCGGCCTTCGCCAGCTTTCTTGAGCTTGGTGGTGATTCCTATCTTGTGCTGGACGAAATGTATGATTTGGACCCGCTTGCATTAAAAAGCATGCTGGGGCGGTTCATCCTTTAAGGTCGTCAAGGCTGCCATGGCTGTCCAGCGCATGATAACAGACCGTATCGCGGCCGCTTTCCTTGGCTGCATAAAGGGCCTCGTCGGCAACACGCAGCACTTCATGGGGATCATAAAGACCCGTCGATTCATTGGATATCCAGGTCGCGCCGACACTGACCGTAATCGGAACCATATTGCCGTTGGTGTCGCTGACCCGGCATTGATCGCGTATCGTATCGCAAAGCTTGTAACCAAGATAAAGCGTCTGTTCGAGCCGGAGACCCGGCAGGACACAAACGAATTCCTCTCCGCCGAAACGACCGACAATATCATGATCGCGCAGGCTTGATGACATGATGGCGGCAATCCCCTGGATCACCTTGTCGCCGATCAGATGACCATAGGTATCGTTGACCTTTTTGAAATGATCGATATCAAGCATGAAAACACCGGCCGATCCGCCCTTGATGCGCGAACTTGTCATTTCACGCGCCAGCAATTCCTCAAGCCCGCGACGGTTCCACACACCGGTCAGACCGTCGATCATCACATCGCGGTGCGCCGCATCAAGATCAAGCAGAAGCTGCTTCTGACTGCGGTCGGTATAGCGCAGTGCCAGAACGGTCTCG
>CAMPHD010000288.1 GCA_946885765.1 uncultured Thalassospira sp. | reverse complement strand
ATCGCCCTGACATCGGGGGGCACCGGCGGCCATATGTTTCCGGCGGTTGCACTGGCGCGCGCCCTTGTCCGGCGCGGCGCGCACGTGCTGTTTTTCACCGATGCCCGCGCCGCGCGCTATACCGAGGGGGTCGAGGGGGTTGAAACCATCATCCTGCCGGCGGGCGGCATTGCCGGAAAGGGCCTTAAGGGCCGTCTGACCGGTGCGCTCCGCCTTGGCCTTGGCACGATGAAGGCGCGCGCGCTTTTGAAAAAATCCCGCCCCGCTGCCGTCATCGGCTTTGGCGGTTATGCCTCCATCCCCGCCACGCTTTTTGCCAAATGGCTTGGCATTCCCTTTGCCATTCATGAACAGAACGCGGTTCTGGGCCGGGCCAACCGGATGGTTGCGGGGGCCGCCCACCGCATCGCCACATCCTTCCCGACAGTCAAACTGATCGCGCCCAATGACACGGCCAAGGTCATCTGGACCGGCAACCCGATCCGCCACGAAGTCGCAGCGCTTGCCAGCACCGAATATGACGCCCCAACGCCTGAGGGCCCCGTCCGCCTGCTGATTACCGGCGGGTCGCAGGGTGCGCGCGTGCTGTCCGAAATTCTGCCCGCCGCCTTGGTCGCCCTGCCGCGTGATTTGCGCAACCGCCTGGTCGTGACCCAGCAGGCCCGCGAGGAAGACCTTGAAGCCGTGCGCAAGACCTATGAAGGATCGGGCATTGATGTGACGCTCGCGTCCTTCATTGACGATATTCCCGAACGCCTGCGCGACTGCCATCTGGTGATTGCGCGCTCTGGCGCCTCAACCGTCGCCGAACTGACCGCGGCCGGTCGTCCGGCCCTTCTGGTGCCGTTGCCGAGTGCGATTGACGATCACCAGCGTTTCAACGCCCAGCAGGTCGAAGAAGCCGGTGGCGCGTGGCTGATGTCCCAAGACCGTTTCACGATCGAAATTCTAAGCGAACGTTTGACCAAGCTTCTGCAAAACCCGGCCGCACTCACCCGTGCCGCCAAGGCTGCCAAGGCAACCGGTCGCCCCAATGCCGTCGAACGGCTGGCCGACATGGTGCTGGATCTGCTGGGCCTGAACCCGGCCGGCAGCCCCGACACTGATAACATGACAAAGAAAGACCCCCAGAAGGTATGAGGAGACACTCCATGAACACCCTGCCGCTCAACATCGGCACCATCCATTTTGTCGGTATTGGTGGCATCGGCATGTCCGGCATTGCCGAAATCCTGCACAACCTTGGTTACACCGTGCAGGGGTCGGATATTTCCGACAATGCCAATGTGCAGCGCCTGCGCGATCTGGGGATCAGGGTTTTCGTCGGCCATCAGGCCGCCAATGTCGAAGACGCCAAGGTGGTGGTCATCTCCACCGCCGTGAAGCCTGATAACCCCGAAGTCGTCGCCGCCCGCGCCGATATGATCCCGGTGGTTCGCCGCTCCGAAATGCTGGCCGAACTGATGCGCCTCAAGGCCGCGATTGCGGTTGGCGGCACGCACGGCAAAACCACCACGACGTCGCTTGTTGCCACCATGCTGGACGCGGCCGGGCTTGATCCGACCGTGATCAATGGCGGCATCATCAATTCATATGGCACCAATGCGCGCCTTGGCGATGGTGACTGGATGGTGGTCGAGGCCGATGAGAGTGACGGCACGTTCGTCAAGGTCCCCTCGACCATTTCGGTCGTGACCAATATCGACCCGGAACATCTTGATCACTGGAAAAACTTTGATCAGCTGCGCGAGGCCTTCAAGAACTTCGTTCAGAACATCCCGTTCTATGGCTTTGCGGTTCTGTGCATCGACCATCCCGAAGTCCAGGCCCTGATCGGCAAGGTCACGGACCGCCGCATCTTTACCTTTGGCTTCTCGCCACAGGCCGATGTCCGTGCCGTCAATGTCCGTACCGAAATCGGCCAAAGCACCTTTGACGTCGTCATTCGCGAACGGGTCGATAGCGAGGAACGGGTTATCAAGGATGTCCGCCTGCCGATGGTTGGCGATCATAACGTGTCGAACTCGCTGGCCGCGATCACGGTCGCACTCGAACTTGGCATTCCTGACGATAAAATCGTCTCTGCCTTTGACGGCTTCACGGGCGTTAAACGCCGCTTTACCAAAACCGGCGAAGTTGATGGTGTCACCATCATCGATGATTACGGTCATCACCCGGTCGAAATCAAGGCGGTTCTGAAGGCCGCCCGCAAGGCGACCCAAAACAACGTGATTGCCGTGGTTCAGCCGCACCGCTATTCGCGCCTGCACGACCTGTTCGAGGAATTCTGCACCTGCTTTAACGACGCCGATAGCGTGATCGTCGCCGACGTTTACGAAGCTGGCGAAAGCCCGATTGAGGGCGCATCGCGCGATGCATTGGTCGAAGGTTTGCGCAATCGTGGCCATCGCCATGTTGCCGCCCTTGAGGGGCCGGAATCACTGGCAAGCATGATCGCCAGGGAAGCCAAACCGGGCGATCTGGTCGTCTGCCTCGGTGCCGGATCGATCAGCGCATGGGCCAACGCCCTGCCCGCACAACTTGAAGCGCTTAAGAACTGAGACTGAACCGAAACCTGAAACGGATTTGACGAGTTTGTCATGAGCACGCCGGGACATCACACACCGCTTATTGATCGCCTGCCAAAGGTGCGCGGCAAGCTGCGCGAAGGCGCACAATTGTCCAAGGTCACCTGGTTTCAGGTCGGCGGCCCGGCCGATGTGATGTTCCGCCCGGCCGATGAAATGGATCTGGCCGATTTCATCAAAAACCGTCCGGCCGAAATTCCGATCACCGTCATCGGGGTCGGATCAAACCTTCTGGTCCGTGATGGCGGCATCCGTGGTGTCGTCATTCGCCTTGGTCGGCCCTTTACCGATGCCATCATCAAGGACGACGAAATTCATGCAGGCGCCGGTGCGCTTGACCTCAATGTTGCGCAAATCGCGCGCGATGCCGGGATTGCCGGGCTTGAATTCCTGTCCGGCATTCCGGGCACGATTGGCGGCGCGCTTCGCATGAATGCCGGGGCCTATGGTGCCGAAATCAAGGATGTTCTGGTCAGCGCCAACGCGATTGACGGCAATGGCGACCTTCATACCGTCACCGCCAAGGCGATGGATATGACCTATCGGCATTGCGGCCTTCCCGAAGACTGGATTTTCACATCCGCCATCCTGCGGGGCAAACCGGGCGACCCGGCCGAGATCACCAAACGCATGGATGAAATCCACGAAGCCCGCGCCGGATCGCAGCCGATCAAATCGCGCACCGGCGGATCGACCTTCGCCAATCCCCTGCCCGATAGTGCGTGGGAAGTCATTGATGCCGCCGGGTGCCGGGGGCTGACGATTGGCGGCGCGCAGATGTCGCCGCAGCATTGCAATTTCATGATCAATCTGGGCAATGCCACCGCCCTTGATCTCGAAGAACTCGGCGAAACCGTGCGGACGCGCGTGAAAAAACATAGTGGCGTCGATCTGCGCTGGGAAATCCGGCGCATCGGCGACCGACTGGGACACTCGATCATAGGAAAAGACGCATGAGCAAGCATGTCGCCGTCATTTATGGCGGCTGGTCCGCAGAACGCCCTGTTTCCCTGTCCTCGGGCACGGAATGCATCAAGGCACTGCGTGAAAAGGGCTATCGCGTCACCGAAATTGATGCTGACCGCGATCTGGCCGCCCAGCTTGCCGCGATTGATCCCAAACCCGATGTCGTGTTCAACGCCCTGCATGGTCGCTGGGGCGAGGATGGCTGCGTTCAGGGTCTGCTTGAAATCATGGGCATTCCCTATACCCATTCCGGTGTGCGCGCATCCTCCATCGCCATGGATAAAATGTCGGCCAAGGCGATGTTCATGGAATATGACATTCCCTGTGCCCGCCATGTCTGGGTCTCGCGCGATGAAATCGCATCGGGTAATGCGCTGCCGCCGCCCTATGTTCTCAAACCCAATAACGAAGGGTCTTCTGTCGGGGTGGAAATCATCCTGACGCCCGAGGAAGAACAGAACATGCTGGCCCGCGAATGGACGCATGGCGATGGCGTGATGCAGGAAGAATTCATTCCCGGCCGCGAAATGACCGTGGCGGTCAAGGATGGCAAGGCGATGGAAATCATCGAAATCCTGACCGGCAATCATGCCTTTTATGATTTCCAGTCAAAATATGTCGCTGGCGGGTCCGAGCATATCATCCCGGCCGACATCCCCGGCGACCTTCGCGCCAAAATTCAGGATTGCGCCGAAAAGGCCTATCGCGCGCTTGGCTGTCGCGGGATTGCGCGCGCCGATTTCCGCTATGACCCGGCCCATGACCGCGTTGCGATCCTTGAAATCAACACCCAGCCCGGCATGACCCCGACATCGCTTGTCCCCGATGCCGCCCGTCATGACGGGCTAAGCTTTGCCGACATTGTCGCCTGGATGGTCGAGGACGCCTCATGCGAACGCTGATGCTCACACTTGTGCATAAAGTCTCTGGAAATGGCTGCCATGTATAGCACCCCGCCCAGCACGCTCGAAGAACAGGCCCGCGAACGCCGCCAGAAGCTTGAACAGCAGCACAGCGTTGGCGCCAACCTGAAAAAGGTGGTGCATGTTTTCTGGTGGTCGAGCCTTGTGGCTCTGCTGATCGCCGGACCCTTTGCGCTGTGGTACACCGGCAAGGCCGAAAAATGGTATGCGGTTGCCGAGGTGGAGGCGATCCGGCTTTCCGCCGATTTCGGCATGACGGTGAAAAACATCGAGGTCCGCGGCCGCGACAAAACCGACCCCGCCGCCCTTCTTGCCG
This sequence comes from uncultured Thalassospira sp., assembly GCA_946885765.1. The sequence goes on along the minus strand of CAMPHD010000288.1, from coordinate 99 downwards.
CCATCGGCCAGAAACCCGGCACCCCGATTGTTACCTTTGATGTCGATGCCGCCCGTGAACGCATCGAACAGCTTTCCTGGGTGCGCAACGCCATTGTCG
>CAMPHD010000287.1 GCA_946885765.1 uncultured Thalassospira sp. | reverse complement strand
CCGTTTTGTTTGAGGCTTTTTATGTTGCGAGACCTAATTATTTTATAAATTACTATATTCGTCTTTTATCATTAGGTGGTGGCAATGAGCAGGTGGGAACATCCGGGCCTATTATTACTTCTCGGAAGCGTTTGTGGGGGGATTGTTACTGCTATTTATTTGACGGATTTTTTTGGCTTTCATCTCCCAGCCGCATTACTGCCGGGGAGCATTGATAGTGGTTGGGGGAGTTTGATTGGTGCATGCGTCGGCGGGATGTTCGCTTTTGGCGTCTTTTGGGTGCAAAGAAGGTGTGATCAGAAAGATGCGCGAAGAAAGCAGGTAAAGAACGTTTTGTGGTGCTTAGGCACGTTGAATGCAAAGATTATTTTGATGCTTGATGCCTATAGCCGAAGGCAATTTGCCGAAGCTCTGAGGCCGTGGGACGAAAGTGAGAAATACGAATACACGACTTATGATGAATATGAGTTGCGATTGGCTCGCAAGGCGCTTTTTATCTTGAGTGAAGCAGTGTCTGAGGATTGCCGCGAGGCATCTAGGTCATTGTCAATGCTGGAGGCTGTCTGGAGGGATAGCGATGTGGCAACTCAACTATTTTGGCTCCGAGAAACAATGCAAAAGATAGCTAAGTCTTACGAGCGAATTTACCAGCGCACGAGGGAAGAGGGCCCGGAAACATTATCGAAAGACGAATTTGCTTCTATGACATCGAATAGTGCCAAGTTCGCGTTGAGGCAGCGTGATCAATTGATAAAGTTACAAAAGGCTGTTGATGAAGTGAAATCCGACATAGAAGATTTTTACTAGCAGCTCTGCCAAGTTGCTGTTGTTCTTTGTTTTGGCAGGCACATGCCTAATTTGGGCAACAAAAACTTAGCCCCAGTGGTACATCAAACGTGTACCACACAACGTGTACTACCCCGCACTATGGCAGGGTACAACTCGTTGATTGCGCGGATAAAAGAAAACCGCTTTGAGGGAAAACCTCAAAGCGGTTTGTCTTGGCTGGGGCGGTAGGATTCGAACCTACGGTACACGATACCAAAAACCGATGCCTTACCACTTGGCCACGCCCCATCAGCGTGTGTGGCGCGGAAAATAGCGTTCCCCGCGCCGGAGTGCAACCCTCTATTTGAACCTTTTTTTGCCGGGGATTTAGGCCGGGAAGGATGCGCCGATTTGTGCGCGTGCGCGATCCTGCATTGTTTGAATGCCGGTGGCCTGTACCCACCAGTCGGGCTGGCTTTCGGCAATCGCGTGGGCGGCACGTTCCGCCTGATTTTCGGTGTCGTAAATCGCAAGGCAGGTCGCCCCGCTGCCCGACATGCGGGCCAGCAGGCAGCCGTCTTCGCGGGCCAGCGCATTCAGTACGTCACAGATTTCGGGCAAAATGCCCGATGCCGGAAGGGTCAGGTCGTTGCGGCAGTCCTGAAGGGCGGCGGCAAGGGCGGCGGCACTTTGAAACTTTGCCGTGCGATCCCACAGGTTTTCATCAGTAAAACCGGCATCGCGCGCAGCAAAGATTTCAGGGGTTGAAACCGCCTTGCCCGGATTGACCAGCACCAGTGACAGGCTGGGCAATTCCGGCAGGTCAATCAGCTTTTCCCCGATGCCCTGCATCAAAACGGTTTTAGCGCGCAGACAAACCGGCACATCGGCACCGAGTTTAAGCGCGAGTTTTTCAAGTTCCGGGGTCGGGATATCAAGCTGCCAGACCCGGCAGAGCACGCGAAGGGTCGCGGCCGCATCGGCCGATCCGCCGCCGATGCCAGACGCCACGGGCAGGTTTTTTTCAAGGGTGAGGTCGGCACCCTGCGTCACATTCACCTCCGCCCGGAGCAGGCGGGCGGCACGCAGGATCAGGTTGTCTTCGATATTGCCATGGCCAAGGTCACCCGCCATCGGGCCGGTGATTGCAAGGGTGAGTTCGGTGTCATCACGCGCGGTTGCGGTGATCACATCGCCGCAATCGGCAAAGCAGACGAGGCTATCGAGCAGGTGATAGCCGTCATCGCGCCTGCCGGTGACATGCAGGAACAGGTTGAGCTTGGCCGGGGCCGGTTCGGTATGGGTCGAAGACATGATGCGGATGCCCTTTATCCCCGATCAATCAGTTTGCGGCAACGTCACCGGCATGGGGTGTTTTGCCGTCAAGCTTGGCCTGGACATCGGCGCGCAGTTCGTCGGTCGGGTTGAACGAAAGCGCACGGTGCCACTGGAAGCGGGCCTCGTGGAAGCGGCCGATCTGCCAGTAGGCATCGCCCAGATGATCATTGATGGTCGGATCATCGGGTTTGAGTTCAACCGCCTTTTCGAGCTGTTCGACCGCATCATCATAACGGCCGAGCTTGTAATAGACCCAGCCAAGGCTATCGATAATGTAACCGTCATCAGGTTGCAGTTCGACGGCACGTTTGAGCATGTCTTCGGCCTGATCGAAGTTTTTGCCCATATCGACCCAGCTATAGCCAAGATAGTTCATGACATAGGGCTGATCGGGTTCAAGTTCGAGCGCCTTGAGGAAGTCGGCCTCGGCCTTTGGCCAGTTTCCGGCGCGTTCATAGGCAATGCCGCGACGATAGAGCAGACGCCAGCCGACAGCATCCGTGCCGCCCAGACGTTCAATCGCCCGGTCATAGGCATTGGCCGCCCCGGCAAAATCATTATTGGCGCGCAGGATATCGCCAAGCTGGATCAGGGCATCGGGACGGTCGCTGCGTTCATTGACCATGGTTTCGAGCAGGGCAATCGCATCGTCGGTCTTGCCAAGCTGTTCATAGCTTGATGCGGCGCGCAGGCGCGCGTTCCAGCTATGCGGGGAGTCTTTGGGGATCGATTCATACACAATGACGGCGGCGTCAAAGCGTTCCTGGATTTCCATGATCTCGCCGACCAGAAGGCGGGTAATGTCATCACCGGGACGCAGTGACAGCGAATAGCGCGCCATGAGCAGGGCCGGATCAACCGCGTTTTCCTGGCTAAGCAGGGTCGCGATATCAAGATAGGCCTCGGCCAGACCCGATGCCGGGGTCAGGATGACGCTGGTGGGGGGCTCCCCCTTTGCCAGACGGTCAAGGTGATAGGGCATCGCAAGGGACTGCGGATGGCGGTCCATATAGCTTTCATACAAAAGGGATGCCTTTTGCGTCTGGCCTTTGCGTTCATAGACCGACCCCAATGCTTCGGCCGCACGCAGCGGCGCATCGGCCGGATCGCCATAGGCGCTGGCAAGGGCGACTTCGGCGGCGTTCAGGTCATCGAAATAGGCGAGGATCAGACCGCGATGATATTCCGACAGCGGATTGAGCGAGCCGTTGCCCTGCAATTCGTCAAGGGCGGCCATGGCGTTTTGCGGCTGATCAAGGCCGGTATAGATCCATGCCTTGGCCAGCGGCACGATCAGGGCTGTGATCCCGCGTTGCGGCAGGGTCGATACGGCATCAAGGGCGGCCTGATAATCCTGATCGCGGATTTCGGCATCCATCACCGTCATGACGGCAAACAGGTCTTCGGGATTTTCATCGACGAGCACGCGGGCAACCGGTTCGGCATCGGCAATGCGGCCTTCGGCGATCAGGGCCAGAAAGGCGCGGCGGCGCAAATCATCATTTTCCGGGTCGATTTCATGGGCGCGCAACAGATAGCGCGCGGCATAATCCGTGCGGTTTTCGATCTGGGCGGCCTTGCCGGCAAGGAAATTGCCCGAGAAGCTGTTGCTTTGCGGATATTCGAACTCGGCACGATCAGCGGGCTGCGACGTGGTGCCGCAGGCCGAAAGGGCAAGAGCCGTCATCGGAATGACGATGTTTAACAGATGGCGTTTCAAAAACTTGTCCTGCGTCTGCAATTCCCAACCGGCCGCATTTTTTTGCCTTCAATGCGGGCCACTAACTTTTGTTGAGCTAACCCTAACTAGTCGGCAAATATAAGGCAAAACATTTGCCGTTCACCCTGATATCTACCGGGCGCAGCATACGTGATTGTCCGGCAACTTCCCACAGGTGGTTGCATTGCGGTCGTAAACGTTGTCGTGATGTGATGCGCCTAGCAGTAAAGCGGGCGTTTGGCCGGAACATCAAGCTGGGGCAAGATGATGTCGCGGGCCTGTTTGCCAAACTGCGATTTCTGGCCGATCGGGGCGACATATTCCATGATCGACACATTGCCCGTCCGTGCCAAGCGCACGGGCCAGAACCCATCCGGTCAGAAAATCACACTGACAGGCCTTCTTCGACCAGTGATATCCAGTAACTCACACCATAGGGGATGGCATCGTCATTGAAATCATAGGCGGCATTATGCAAAAGGCAGTTGCCATCGGTCGGGCCGTTGCCAAGCCAGACGTAGCTTCCGGGTTTTACATTGAGCATAAATGCGAAATCCTCGCTGGCCATGGAGGGTTCGGGGTTCTGGTCGATCTGATCAGCGCCGACGACGCGTGAGGCGGCGGCAAAGGCAATGCCGGTTTCGGCTTCGCTGTTAATCGTGGCGGGGTAACGGCGCTGATACATCACGCGCGCGGTGCAATCAAAGGCGCGCGCGGTGGCATCGGCAACGGTTTTAAGCCGTTCTTCGACCAGATCCTGAATGTCGGGCGCAAAGGTGCGGACCGTACCGCGGATGGTGGCGGTATCGGGGATCACGTTCCATGTATCGCCCGCAAAAATCTGGGTGGGCGAAATCACCGCACTTTGCAGCGGATTGACGTTGCGCGCAGGAATGGTTTGCAGGGCAAGCAGCACCTGACCGGCAGCGGTAATCGGATCGCGGCCAAGGTGCGGCATGGCGGCATGGCAGCCGCGGCCATCAATCGCGATTTCAAAAATATCGTAGCTGGCCATCATCGGGCCTGGCTTCATCGCCATGGTGCCGACATCGCGGCCGGGCCAGTTATGCATGCCGTAAAACGCAGCGGCGGGATGGCTGTCAAACAGGC
>CAMPHD010000286.1 GCA_946885765.1 uncultured Thalassospira sp. | reverse complement strand
ACGTCAGATCGATCAGGAACTGAACCGCCTTTATGACGATCCCAAGGACAAGCGCCTGAAGGCGGTTGTGCGCAAGGGTCGCGAAAATTACCTGTGCCTTCTGAATTTCGAAGAAGCCCAAAGACCATTGGCGCAACAGCCCCATCAGGCAATTCCACTTGGGCTGATGGCGCGCTGGGCATCGCAAACCCGCGATGGCGATATGGTCGGCGGTGATTTCCCGGCATGGCTGACCGAACTGATCGGTGGCCGGTTTACCAGTGCGCTTGCCGATCAGCGCGGCGAATGCATTTATGCCGCCTGCCCGCATTATTCGCGCTGCTTTGTTGAAAAAACCGTCCGCCGTGCGCGATCCGCCGAAATCGTGGTCGCCAACCATGCACTGGTGATGGTGCAGGCCGCCCTTGGCGGACTTGACGATGCATCGATGCCGACCCGCTATGTCTTTGACGAGGGGCATCACCTTTTTGATGCCGCCGACAAAGCCTTTTCCGCCCACCTGACCGGGCAGGAAGGGGCGGAGCTGCGTCGCTGGTTACTGGGGGCCGAGAACAAGGGCCAGTCGCGTGCGCGCGGTCTTAAGCAACGGCTTGAAACCCTGATCATGGATCGGGACGAGCTTCGCGATGCCGTCAACGCTGTGATCCAGGCCGCCCAATGCCTGCCCGAACAGGGCTGGTTGATGCGCATTCATGACGGGGCCGAACATGCCAAGGGCCCGGCGGAATTGTTCCTTGCCCATGTGCGGGCACAGGTCATGGCACGTGCCGCCGAAGGCGACCGGGGTTATTCGATTGAAACCGATTGCAAACCGGCCATTGACCCGGTTCTGGCCAGTGCCGCCGATCTTGACCGTGCGCTGACCGCCCTTGAAAAACCGGCCAAGGCCCTGATCAAGATCATCGCCCACATGCTGGATGAAAAGGCAGACGAGCTTGAAAGTGCCGAACGCCAGCGCCTTGATGCCGCGATCCGTTCCCTTGAAAGGCGTGCGATCATGCAGGTGGCCGCCTGGCGCGCGATGCTTGAAAGCCTTGTCGATGCCACCCCACCGGAATTTGTCGACTGGTTTGCCATCGAACGGCAATTTGGCCGCGATTTCGATGTCGGCATGCACCGCCATCATATCGACCCGACGCTGCCCTTGACAGCGGCCCTGGCCCCCTCTGCCCACGGGTTGGTGATCACATCGGCCACGCTCCGCGATGGCACGGGTGATGAAATGTTTGACTGGGGTGTTGCCGAAGATCGCACCGGGGCATCTCATATGCCGATGCCGGCGATCCGGGCGGCGATGAAGAGCCCCTATGACTACGCCAAACAGACCAAGGTTTTGATCATCAATGACCTTGGCCGCGATAACCCCGATCATGTGGCGGCGGCATATCGCGAACTGTTTCTGGCGTCGGGCGGCGGCGCGCTTGGCCTGTTTACCGCGATTAACCGTTTGCGTGCGGTCTATGAACGCCTGACCGGGCCGCTTGACGATGCCGGGTTGCAGCTTCTGGCACAGCATATTGACGGTATGGATGTGTCGACCCTGATCGATATTTTCCGAGTTGAACGCGACGCCTGTCTGCTTGGCACCGATGCGGTGCGCGACGGGGTTGATGTGCCGGGCGACAGCCTTCGCCTGATCGTGTTTGACCGCGTGCCATGGCCCCGCCCCGATATCCTGCACCGGGCGCGCAAGGCAGCGTTTCATGGTGCGCGTTATGACGATATGCTAACGCGCCTTCGGATGAAGCAGGCCTTTGGTCGCCTTGTCCGCCGTGCGGAAGACCGTGGGGTGTTTGTGCTGCTTGATAACCGGATGCCGTCGCGATTGCTGGGCGCATTCCCCGAAGACGTCAATGTCCAACGGGTCGGCATGCGCGAAGCGATTGAACAGACACGTGCATTTTTGCGTCCCAATCAGGATTGATTTCCCGAATCAGAACCAAGCCTGTCACCATTTGACCATGGCACGGTTTCACCCCATATCCGAAAAGAGTATCTGCACAAAGAAGGACAAACCGATGCCCCGCACGACCCTGAAAGAGGCGATAGAACATTGCCGGGCCGAGGTTATGGCGACATCGGGTGTGGTTGGCGTGGCGGCCGGTGTGTCGCGCACCCATCCCGACCGGCACTGCATTCATGTTTATGTGTCCTGCCCCGGCTGGCCCGAAGGCGTTCCCCATGATGTTGACGGTTACGACGTAGAGTTGATCCCGAGCAAAGGTTTTACAGCCTTTTGAGCGCCATAAACCCCTGCCATGCTGAACAAAACCGGTAATGAACGCCGGAACAATCCGGGGCAAAACCGTGACAACAGCAATAGGGAATCCCAACCATGACACGGGCAAATTTTGCGCAATATCGGGACTTCATCCGTCAGACCAACCAGTTCGATCCACTGCTGGAACGTGGTGAAATCAATGGTTATTCGCTGGGCCGGAAAACTGTCAAGGGAGCCGATACCGGCGAGCTTGCCATCGTCATATTCGTGAACCGGAAAATCGCGGCAAGCCAGCTTGCCCTGTCGCACCGCATCCCCAATCTGCTGCAGCACCCCGCGGGCAGCGGCGGCACCGTCGATTTTATTACCGATGTTCAGGAAGCAAGCTTTTCGCGCCGTCCGCTCACCGCACGCGAACGCCCGGCCACCAGCGGCATCAGCATCGGCCATGTCGATGTTACCGCCGGCACATTGGGCGGATTGATGCGTGACCGGCGTAGCGGCACGGTCGTAATCCTGTCGAATAATCATGTTCTAGCCAATTCGAACGACGCCCGACCGGGTGATGTGATCCTGCAACCGGGCATCGCCGATGGCGGCCATGACCCGGATGACGTCATTGCCGGTCTGGCCCGGTTTGTCCCGATTGATTTTCGCGACAATGCTGAAAACCGGATGGATGCAGCGATTGCCACACCGCACGAACCCGCCGCCGAATATGTCCGCTGGCATACGCAGAATATCGGGCCGGAAACGCCGGGAAAAACACGTAATCTGGGCGATGGCGACCTTGGCACGGCGGTTCACAAAACCGGGCGCACCACCGGTCATACGCGAGGGTCGATACAGGGTCTTTATGCCACCGTGCAGGTCAATTACGGCGAAGCCGGAAACGCGGTTTTCATCGATCAGGTGATTATTTCCCAACCGCTGGGTCAGGGTGATTTTTCACGCGGCGGCGATTCCGGGTCGCTGGTTTATGACGATGAAAATGTCTGTATCGGGTTACTGTTCGCCGGGTCGGAAAGCACCGCGCGTGATCCGGGCACAACCATCATCACCCCGATCGAAGTCGTGATGAAGGAACTCGACCTTGAATTGATCGCGCCCGGTGCCTTTCCGCATGATCCGTGAATGGAGATGAGATATCTTCTCAAGAGATTGTACAAGATTATGCAACTTATAGCACCTAGGAGAGGCTCCTTAACCGCTTCACCTCTGCGACAGCATTCGTCAAATGATTATCCAGAGCAGGAATAGTTTCGACGAATGCCTTATAAGCTATGTCTCCGCGGAGCACCTTGCTTCTTAGGGCACCTTCGCTATTTTCAAAAGTATTTCGGGCAAAATCAGCACAGCCTTGAGCCTGTACAATATCTTCCAAGATACTTTTTAGCGAAAATGTCTGCGCCTGCTCCAAAATAAAATCCATATTTTTCAACGGCCAAGACAATAGTATGTTTGACTTAGTAACACATTCATAAATCTTGCTGAGATTACTCTTATCGATTGCATTGAGCAGACCTTCCAAATCCCTACAGGCGTCTTCAAACCTTTGTTTCTTCGCCCTAATAATGTCGGCATCGGACTGTTTGATCTTTTCATCTTGCTCCCCACCCACAGGAAGCAATCCAGCCCGACGTAATCCAGAGTCTAGTGAAGGACGTGCTTGGTCAACCTTGATCGCTTGCTCGCCGATAGCTCTTAACGGGCCAGCTAGAATCTCTGTTAAATCTTTTGCTTCAACAAGTAACTGATAAGCGTGCTCTAAACGATCGACAAAAGGCCACAGAGTGTCTCGGCGTCTCGCTTTTTCCTGCCAAACAAAACTTGCTCTTGCCCCAAGAAATGCTCCTACAACCCCAATCAGCGCTCCTAGAGAACTCCCCCACCCTTCTCCAACTGGCACAGGCAGGAGTAATATCGCCCCAAATGAGCCCAACAAAACTCCTAGAAGCAGCCCAAACACAATGAGTAAAATTACTTGCCAGCTTTCGTTGCTCATGAACTCACTCGGTTTCAACTCAACGAACCGAAACCTTGCCCATCGCCATCGACACCATCAGGTAACTGAAGCCCGATGACAGCAGATTGATGCCAAGTAGAAGGCCAATCGCCCATGTGGCGGAACTTGGCAGTTCGGCAAAGATCAGAATACCGGCAAGCACCGCGATACCGCCGGAAAACACCATCCATTTCCAGCCGGGAAACTGACTGAGGCGAAACGCCATGACAAGTTCCAGAAGTCCCTGCAGGATAAAGGCAATCGCCAGCAACACCGTCAGCGTCACAATGCCGGTCAACGGGAAAAATGCCAGCCACCCGCCGACAAGTCCAAACAGAACGCCCTGAACGATGTCGATCCAGCGGCGTGTCGGCGTATCGGCATTCCATGCCCCGTAAAAATGTCCGACCGCACCAATGATAAACAGCCAGCCGATCACGGTTTTAAAGGCAATCGTGGTGGCAAACGGAAAGGCAACGGCAAGGATACCCAGCAAAAGCAGGATTATCCCGACAGTCCGAAGCCGTTTGCGCCCCTTTTCCAGAAGTGCGCGCATTTCCGGCGTGCCGTCATTTACAACAAGTGTCATGGCCCCATGCTCCTGCTTTTTATTGTTCCGGGCAACAATCCGGAATTTCACAATCAAGAGTAGCCGAAATCATTTGCCCCGACAATCAAAAGTTCCGGTTCTTCACCGGGCTGGCATCCATACCCGGACACAAGAAAAAACCACGCA
>CAMPHD010000285.1 GCA_946885765.1 uncultured Thalassospira sp. | reverse complement strand
TTGTCAATTCATTCGGTATAACAGTACCGAATTATGTGAATGTATTCTGATCAGGCTTTCTCATTCCGTCATTTGCGGATTTTTCATCCATCTTCTTGTCGCCATGGCGTGAATATGCGTTACTTCGGCAAAATCAATACAACCTATAATCAGGGGAAACGACATGACAGGATCATCCAAACCGGAAACCATTGTTTTACATGCAGGATATCGTGCTGACCCGGCCACCGGCTCGGTTGCGGTACCGTTATATCAAACGACCAGTTACCAGTTCCGCGACACGCAACACGCAGCCGATCTCTTTGCCCTAAAAGAGCTCGGCAACATATACACCCGCCTGATGAACCCGACCAATGATGTGCTCGAACAGCGCATTACAGCCCTTGAAGGCGGTGCCGCTGCGGTTGCTGTCGGCTCCGGTCAGGCCGCATCAACTTTCGCCGTACTTAATATCGCCCAGGCAGGCGACAATATCGTCAGTTCGACCGATCTGTATGGCGGCACATGGAACCTGTTTGCCAATACGTTCAAACAGATGGGAATCGAAGTACGCTTTGCTGATCCATCCGATCCGGAAAACTTCCGACGCCTGACGGATGACAAGACGCGCGCCTATTACGCAGAAACCCTGCCTAATCCCAAGCTTCATGTTTTCCCCATCCGCGAGGTGGCCGATATTGGCGACGAGCTGGGTGTTCCGTTGATTATGGACAATACCGCCGCGCCAGTGCTGTGCCGCCCCATCGATCATGGCGCGACCATTGTCATGTATTCGACCACCAAATTTATTGCCGGGCACGGTACGTCGGTTGGCGGGATCGTTGTCGATTCCGGAAAGTTTGACTGGGAAAAACATGCAAAACGCTTCCCGTTGCTGAACGAACCAGACCCCAGCTATCACGGTGCGGTCTGGACGCAGGCCGTTAAACCAATTGGCCCGGTTGCCTATGCGATCAAGTTGCGTTGCACATTGCTGCGTGATGTTGGTGCGGCCGCCTCGCCATTCAACTCGTTCCAGACCATTCAGGGCATGGAAACATTGCCGCTGCGCATGGAACGCCATTGTGAAAACAGCGCCAAGGTTGCCGATTTCCTGTCCGCACATCCAAAGGTCACCAAGGTGATCTATCCCGGCAAGCAGGATGGTGAAAGTCGCCGCCGTGCAGATACTTACCTTAAGGGCGGTTACGGATCGCTTATGGGGTTTGAGCTTGCGGGAGGCAAAGCAGCTGGCGAGAAATTCATCAACAGCCTTGGCCTGTTTTATCATGTCGCCAATATTGGCGACACAAGATCGCTTGCCATTCATCCGGCCACGACCACGCACAGCCAGCTTTCCGAACAGGATCGTATTTCATCTGGCGTGACGGACGGTTATGTCCGCCTGTCGATTGGTATCGAACATATCGATGACATTCTTGCCGATTTGAAACAGGCGCTGGATAAAGCCTGAGCCATTAGATCGCTGAAGATGAAACCGGCCCTGTTTTTACGGGGCCGGTTTTTTGTTGACCATTTGCCCGACCAAAGGTAAACGCTCATTATCGGCAAAACATGCAAAACGGGCAATTCGATGTCGAGTGTTAATTCGCGCCAGCGTGAGATCGAAAAACTGCTTCACAGTCAGGGCACAGTTCATATTCATGACCTGTCTGCCCTTTTTCATGCATCCTTGGACACCATTCGACGCGACCTGCGCCAGATGGAAGATTCCGGAAGTCTCAGGCGTATTCATGGCGGTGCTACGTTGCCAAGCACAACCCGCGAAGGATTTCATGACCGCGCACAGGATTTAAAGCCGGAACGCTCCGAAATCGCGCGCAAGGTCGCCCATGACCTTGTTCCGGATCATGGCGTGGCCTTTTTCGACAGTGGAACGACCATCTATGAAGTCGCCCGGCATCTGAAACCGTCATTTTCCGGCACCGTGATCACGGTTAATCCCTTGATTGCCGTTGAACTGGCCAATCATCCGAATGCGAATATCATTATGATTGGCGGCACGGTTCTGAAACGTGATCTGGCGATCTGCGGACCGACGGCCATTGATGAAATACGCAACTATAATGCCGATCTTGTGCTGCTGGGCACTTGTGCCCTTCATCCCGAACTTGGCTTGACCACCAGCACCGCCGAAGAACGCGCCACCAAGGCTGCAATGCTGGCACAGTCTGCCGAGGCCATTGCTGTCACAACTGCCGACAAACTCGAAACCAGCCTGCCATTCAGGGTCTGTGATCTTGATGCGATTTCGCATCTGGTAACAGGCAGGAAGCTGTCGAGCGGATATCTGAACAACTATACCGAACGCGGGATCAATGTGATCCTTGCCTGACGGATGCGGAGCCCCAAATGCCCATCTCCAACCAGATTGCCCACAACCGGATCCGTGCCATTTTCTTTCTGCATGGTGCCGCCTTTTCAAGCTGGGTCCCTCATATTCCGCTGGTACAGGACCGCCTTGGTTTTGGCCATGATGACCTAGGTGCCATCTTGCTGGCCGCCGCGGTTGGCGTTCTTGCCGTCATGCCGGTTGCCGGTCGCCTATCGGACAAATTTGGCAGCGAACGCGTCGCACGCTATTCCGGGATTGCTTATTTCATTGCCGTTGGCATTCCGGTTTTCATGCCAAGCTTCATGTCGATTGCGATTGCCATGTTCGCACTCGGCTTTTTTGGCGCGTTCCTTGATATATCGATGAATGCCAATGGCCTGAATGTTGAACGGGCGAAAAAACGCAGTGTCATGTCCGGCCTGCACGGTTTCTGGAGCCTCGGGGGCTTTGCCGGTGCCGGAACGACGGCGGCATGGTTTGCCCTGCCCTTGCCGGTTGAATGGCACCTTCCCGTCATGCTGACCCTTTTTCTGATTTTGCATCTGATCCTTCAACGCCAGTTGATGCCTGATGCCGCCATTCCCCATCCTGCCCAAACGCATAACGGTACCTCAGCCAAACAGCGCGCGATGTTTCTGACCCTTCTGCCATTTGGGGCCTGCGCCTTCATCGGCCAGTTTGGCGAAGGCGTGATTACCGACTGGGCGACGGTTCTGATGAATACGGAACTCAATTCCGGCCCGACGATGGCCGCAGTGGGTTTTGCCTGCTATTCGGCGACCATGGCAATCACCCGCCTGTCGGGCGACTGGCTGGTTACCAAATTTGGCCGCCCGCAAATCCTGTTATCCAGTTCGGCATGCGCGTCTTTTGGTCTGTTTGTGCTGGCACTTGCCCCGCATTACGTCATTGCCTGGATCGGGTGCGCCATCGCCGGGGTTGGATTGGCCGTCATCCTGCCCCTTCTGATTTCTGCGGCGGCGGAGGCAAGTGGCAGAAGCGGCGGTGCGGTCGTTTCAACCATTGCGGCAACCGGTTACACCGCTTTGATGGCCGGACCACCGGTTATTGGGGCCATTGGTCAACAGCTTGGGCTGGTTACGGCTTTTGTCCTGACAGCAAGTTTTCTGGCCTTGATCATACCGGTTTATATGCTGACCATGCGTAAACGCCTTTATCGCACCAGCAACAGTTGATCCGTCGTCAATTCTGTCCCATAAATTGTCACCTCATTTCTGAATTCAGAATGCCGCCCCACTGACAAGAGAACAGATCATGGCCAAAACAGTCACTTATGGCACTTTCCCGCGCACACGCCTTCGCCGTACCCGCATGAGCGACTGGTCGCGTCGCATGGTGGCGGAAACCCGATTGACGGCACATGATCTGATCCTGCCGGTATTTGTGATTGATGGTAAAAACGAACGGACACCAATCCCGTCAATGCCCGGTGTCGAACGCCAAAGCGTCGATGTGCTTGTTGAAACGGCAAAACATGCCGAAAAGCTTGGCATCCCTGCCCTTGCGCTTTTCCCGTATATTGATGCCAGCCTTAAAACCAAGGACGCGCGCGAAGCATATAATCCCGACAACGTGGTTTGCCGCGCGACAAAGGCGATCAAAGACGCCTGCCCCAATCTTGGTGTCATCACCGACGTTGCCCTTGATCCGTTCAATGCGGATGGTCAGGACGGGATCGTGATTAACGGTGAAATCCTTAATGACGAAACGACCGAGGCCCTTGTGCGCCAGGCACTGGTTCAGGCACAGGCCGGATGCGATGTCGTCGCCCCGTCCGACATGATGGACGGCCGTATCGGTGCCATTCGTGATGTTCTGGAATCCGAAGGACTTAAAAAGGTCCAGATCATGGCCTATGCGGCAAAGTACGCCTCGTCCTTCTATGGTCCGTTCCGTGATGCGATTGGATCGGCTTCTGCCTTGGGCAAGGCGGACAAGAAAACATACCAGCTTGACCCCGCCAATAGCAACGAAGCGATGCGCGAAGTCGCCTACGACCTGGAAGAAGGTGCTGACTCTGTCATCGTGAAACCGGGCCTGCCATATCTTGACGTTCTGTATCGGGTGCGCGAGGAATTTGGCGTCCCTGTTTTCGCCTATCAGGTATCGGGGGAATACGCCATGCTGCGTGCTGCGGCCCAGAATGGCTGGCTTGATTACCTTGGCTGCGCCATTGAAACGCTGTCCTGTTTCAAACGTGCCGGCGCATCAGGAATTCTGACATACAGTGCAATTGACGTAGCCGAGGCCATTTAACAAGAGAACTTTTTTCCGTTTTCTGGAAAAAAGTTCTTGATTTGTTCTTTTTCTTGTGCCATAAAGATAAAGTCAACAGGACAAATGGGTCCGGAGACAAAACCCGCAAAGCGTGATTCGCTTTTGCGGGTTTTTGCGTTTCGGGCGGCAAAACAGGAATGGGATGATGATGGAGCAGCGATCTGATCGTCTGAAAGGACGACGGCGGTATCGCCAAAGGGGCATCACTGGCGCATGGAAAAGTCATTACGGCGGTGGTGCGTCCGGGCCGTGAGGCAGCAGGAAATTTACGAAAACTGTGGTTTATCATGACGGGAGAGATGTGCCCTTGGGGCAAGGGTGTTTGTTCGG
>CAMPHD010000284.1 GCA_946885765.1 uncultured Thalassospira sp. | reverse complement strand
CGCGCATCTGTTGTTCGGCCTGGCGCAATTTGCCAAGCGATGTCGATATCCCCTCGACCAGAGTGGTTACCGACCGGGACAAAAGACCCAGTTCATCGCGCTGATGATGGCGGGGGACGGTAAGGCCGGTTGCTTCGGGGTGGTCTGTATCAATACCGGTGACGGCTTGTGATATGCGCAGAAGCGGCTTGGTCAATGTCAGGTAAAAGAACACCACAAGCGCAAGACCCAGCAGGAAGTTGCGCAAAATACCCGATGTCAGGATGCGTGTCGCGCGGTTGATGAAACCGTCGGCAATCAGATCGGTATCAATCCGCACAGCCAGATAACCGACAAGGTCGCGATTGCCCCCGATCTGAAGCGGCACATTATATTGCTGGTTGTTGCCAAACATCATTTCGGTCAGGGCAGACCGGTTTGATGAGGATGGGGTGCGCGTCTTTTGCGCCAGCACATTGCCGAAATTGTCGCGAAGCGTTGCGCTATAGACCGGTTCATATTCAAAAAGGCCCGATATCACACGCGCAGCAAGCGTTTCATCAAGGCCATAGGCTGCCTGTGTCGCGGATTCGCGCAACGTCGACAGAACCTGATTGACCGTCCGGTCGATCAGGCTGCGTTCTTCATAAAGATCCCAGACGATCTGCGCGATGCTGAAAAACAAACCGATCAGGAGGGTGATAACGACGGCTGCACGTGCCTGTTTGACAGACAAGCGATCACGCCATCTGAGCCGTTGCGTTTTCAGGCTACCCTCCGCCAATCCACACCCCTGCATGGCTCTATGACCATTTGCACAGCCAAGACTATGTGCTTAATGCGTCAAAAGCAATTGTTGCGCGGCTTCTAATGCTGGAAAAAGGCGGCGAATTCTGTATTTTCCGCCCAAAGCCGATTTTGCCTGTCCGATGCGCGTTAAATAGCTGCGATATCGCAAGGCGTCGAAAGAGCAATACTACTAAAAAAAATGGGATTTTATTGGAGTTGCACACAAGCGTCGTGCGTGATAACCCAATCCCCGAGAGAGAACAAGGCCGAGCGCGGGCGCAGCCGCATCACGGCCTCGCAACCTGAACGGAGTTACACCATGACCTATGTGGTGACAGAAAACTGCATCAAGTGTAAGTATCAGGACTGCGTCGAGGTTTGCCCCGTCGATTGCTTCTATGAAGGTGAAAACTTCCTGGTTATTCACCCGGACGAATGTATCGATTGCGGTGTCTGCGAACCTGAATGTCCGGCCGAGGCGATTATTCCCGATACCGAACCGAATCTGGATAACTGGCTCGAGATCAACCGCAAATTCGCGGAAGTCTGGCCGAATATTACGCGCAAGGGTGATGCACCAGCCGATGCCGACGAATGGAACGGCAAGACGGGCAAGACCGAAATGCTTAGCGAAGCACCGGGCGCCGGTGATTGATTGCGCGTGATAAAGGCCTGTAATTAAACAATATTTGCGCCTTTCTTTATCTGGCGCATGGCTGCATTGAGCCGGTCGCGCGGAAAAATTCTGTGATAGACCGGCTCGTTGTGTTATTGTGGGCAACTCGCGTTCAAGGGCTCGGCAGGCTCGCTCCGCGCAGTCGGATCTCCGTTATTATATCCTGTCAGAAACCGCGACTTCGCCAAAAGCATGGTCGCGCGCAGCTCTTCGCGTCGCTGGGTCTATAGTGTTACAGTTGAATGACCAGGCCTGTTTGGGCCGGAAGGAAGCTTGATGTCGGATAAGTTGCCCTTTGCTGTTGGCGATTACGTTGTTTACCCCGCACACGGTGTTGGCCGTGTTGATGGCCTGGAAACCCAGGAAATCGCGGGTCAGGAATTGCGCCTTTACATCATCACTTTTGAATCGAGCCGCATGACCTTGCGCGTGCCGGTGAACAAGGTGGGCAACTCCGGACTGCGCAAGCTGTCCTCGAAAAAACAGATGGACTCGGCGCTCATTACCCTTAAGGGCCGTGCCCGCGTCAAACGCACCATGTGGTCGCGTCGCGCACAGGAATATGAAGCAAAGATCAATTCCGGTGATCCGGTTTCGATTGCCGAAGTGGTTCGTGACCTGCATCGCACCGCCACCCAGCCTGAACAGTCGTTCTCCGAACGCCAGATTTACGAAGCAGCGTTTGAACGCCTCGTGGATGAACTGGCTGCGATCGAAAAGATCGACAAGGACAAGGCTTCGGGCAAGCTCGAAAAACTGTTGCAGAAAGCTGCCTGATACGTCTGTACAGCTTTCTTATACAGAGACCTCTTTTTAAAAACCGGCCTACAAGGTAATCTTGGGCCGGTTTTGTTTATTTTGGGCACGTTATGGCAATGAGCGCAGTTCTGGCACCGATAAAACCGGCGGACAAAATATGGACCATTGGTGCGATCAATGGCGATCTTGCCGCGCTGCAGGCCATTCATGGCAAGCTTCGGGGCAAAATCGCGGCGGGTGATCGTCTGGTCTATCTTGGCAATTACTGGGGCGATGGCACGGCCGAGGCGGTATCGGGCACGATCAATGAAGTGCTGCTGTTCCGCCGCTATTTCCTTGCCAAGGACGGTGTCGATATTGCCGATATCGCCTTCCTGCGCGGTGTTAGCGAAGAAATGCTCAGCAAATTGCAGCAAATCCAGTTCGCCCCCAACCCGGGCGAGGTCTTTGACTGGATGCTGTCACGCGGCATTGCCGGGACGCTTCGGGCTTATGGTTTCGATCCGTCGTATACGCAGGCCCTGATGCGGCAGGGGGCACATGCCATTTCGCAATGGACCGGCCAGTTCGGCGAAGCCTTCCGCCGTCAGAAGGGCCACGCATCCCTTCTATCCGATCTGAAACACGCGGCCTATGCTACCGATGGATCGCTGATTTTTGTTCATGCGGGGCTTGATGGTTCCCGTCCGCTGACCGGGCAGACCGACACCTTCTGGTGGGGCGGGTCGATGTTTGAAAGCATCACGGATCGGTATTACGATTGTCGCCGGATCGTGCGCGGATCGGCACAGGGCAATGTCGGGTTGCAGGAACGCGAATTTACCCTGTCGATTGATGGCGGGGCCGGACGGGGCGGTCAATTGATCGCGGTTGCCATTGGCCGCGACGGCAAGATCGTCGACCATATCGAAAGCTGATTTTTCAAATCGTCAGATACAAAAGGGGCAGAAAATCCGGTTTGCTGCCCCTTTTTGATTAATCAATCACAACCTTGACCATTGAATTGGTTGCCGGTGGCTGGCCGGGTTCAAGCCCGTTCAGCACGGCAAAGGTTTCGGACGGTTCGCGTGATACGGCCATCTGATCGACAAAGGTCGAAAGATCATATTCCGGGTTCACCGCCCGGACCTTGATACGCAGCGGATGGAATTTCTGCTGCTCTTCGCGGGTCAGCGGGCGGAAGCTGTATGTCGTGCGGCGAAGGGCAACGTTATAGGCTTCGACCTGATCCAGCGGCACGATAAACAGGAACTGATAGGCATTGTCGCCGTGCCGGATCGCCACCACGCGCAATCGGACCCGTTCGCCGGAATTCAGATTGACGTCGGCATGGCCGGTGGCGGCTTCCTGACCGTTGATATCGATATTTTCGATATTGGTGATCGCGATCTTGCTGGAAAAACCGCGCGCCAGATATTGATCAAGTGCAACACCCTTGGCCTTTGGCGCACCTTCAAACACGATCTGCGCCCCGCCGTCATCCTGTGCAATGACCGCATCGGGCTGATTGATCATGGAAAATCCGTCGGGCACATCGAACCGGAAATCAAGCGGCACATGAATAAAGGCCGTGCCCCGCACATAACCGTTATCCGGGCCGTCGCCGTAAATAATCCCGTCAATCGCCGTCATGTAACGCACCGCACCGACTTCCGGGTTGGCAACCGGGGTAACATTGGCGGCCTGATGGGCCTGCTCGATCCGGTCAAGGGTACGGGGGTGGGTGGCCATGAAATCGAACTGATCGATTTCGTCGGGCGACCGCCCCGCCAGTTTCGCCTGAAGGCGTGAATGCGCACGCAGTTTCTTCAGGAACGATGCCATGCCTTCCGGGTCGTATCCGGCGCGCGTGATGTAACGCACGCCCAGCATGTCGGCCTCAAATTCATGTTCGCGCGAAAACGACTTCAAATAGGCATTCGCACCGACGCCGACGATATCCCCGGCACCGCTGCCAAGGGCAGCCGAAAGCCCGCCTGCCAAAATCTGCGTCAGAACCCCGCGGCTGTAACGCTGTGCGGAATGACGGGCGACCACATGGCCGATTTCATGGGCGAGAACCCCGGCAAGCTCCGCCTCGTTCGAGGCAAGTCCCGCCAGCCCACGCGTGATATAGACATAGCCGCCCGGCAGGGCAAAGGCGTTGATTACTTGTGAATCAAGCACGGTAAAGGTGAATTTCTCGTCCGGTGCCTCGGATACCGCCACCAGTTTGTTACCGATTTCCGTGACATAGCTTTGCAGGTCTTTTTCATCATAATCACCGCCAAATTCGCGGACGATTTTCGGATGTTCCTCGGCTCCGACCTGTCTTTCCTGATCGGGGGACATAAAGGCGGTAAAGCTGTCTTCGCCTGTCGCGCGGTTGGTCGAACAACCCGCAAGGGCCGCCACCAGACCAAGTGCAGCAAGGGCCGTTGCCAATCGTTTTGTCTTGCGATGAAAAAGCCAACTCATTGAAGTTCTTTCCTCTTATGCCCGCGATGCGTATCCTTTGCCGGAAACGCCATTTTATCCCTTACGATGTGGTAGCGCGTGTTGGCTTGCCAATCAATATCTCGCATCAATCAAACCTATTCGCAAAAATCGGGAAATTTTGCGGCGAATGTTGCTGTTCGTGTTGCAGGATGCCTGTTTGCGGCATTCCTGATCGCAGCCAGGTCCACACCCACATATGCGCAGGAATGGATATGTGGCCCAGACTTTGGTTCCGCCAACATTGACGCGGCCACTATTGATGGGGCTGGTGCACGTAGCGGTGATCTTCCTGTCATGGCGATCCGATTGGCAAGGTT
>CAMPHD010000283.1 GCA_946885765.1 uncultured Thalassospira sp. | reverse complement strand
GGTAAAACTGTTGATCGCATTTCCTGAAGCTTCTGCGATCAGGTCAGGACCGTGGTAGAACGGGGCGTGGTTGTGGGACCTACGCCCCGTTCACCTTTTCAGCCTTGATGCTGCTGGCCAAGATATACCGAAAACGGATTGCACGGCATCACCACAACACCTTGAAGCCTCAGAAACCGTGCAAGTCGCAACAGATGCACCATCAGATCACCCGCAACGGTTACCGCATCACAACCGTCTTCAAGATGCGCGCTCTGCACCCGAAGAACCCCTTCCTGCCGATCCGCCTTCAAATCAACACGGGCGACAAATTCGCCGTTCTGCATAAACGGCAGAACGTAATAGCCATATTGGCGTTTTTCCGCCGGGACATAAATTTCGATCCGGTAATTGAAACCAAAAATCCGTTCCACCCGGTCGCGTTCCCACATGATCGGATCAAACGGCACCATCAAGGCGCTTGGTTTTGCACGGCACCGCGGATTGACATGCGGGCACAAATATCCCGGCTGTTTCCAGCCCTCGACATTCGCCTGTAACAACGTACCGTCTTCGACCATTTCGACAACGCGGGCCTTGGCATCTTCTGTCGGCAGTCGGAAATACTTCCTAAGATCGGCCTCGGTCGCGATCCCCATCGCCGCAATCCCGTTGCGGATCAGGGCACGCTGGGCATCTGTACGCGGCATGGCGGGCTGAAGCGCCTCCGGGCCGATAATCCGTTCCGGCAGGTCATAAACCCGCTCGAAACTGGATCGGCGTTTGCGCGCCATCACCTGCCCGCTCCAGAACAGGAATTCCATCGCGGTTTTGGTCTTTGACCATCCCCACCATTTCGAACTCGACGCGCCTTCCTGTTCCAGATCACTGGCGGCAAGTGCCCCTTCCTTTTCGATCCGCTCCAGAATGTTGCGCACAAATTCAGGATGATCACGGATCATTTTGGCGACCTGCCCCCAGGTGCCTTTGCCCTCGGCGGCATCCGCCATGCGCCATCGATAAAACCCGTAATCCTCGACCGGGATCATCGATGCCTCGTGGCCCCAATATTCAAACAACCGCCGCTGCCGGGCGTTGCCCCAGCTCAGTTGATCAAGCTCCGCCGGGTCATAAACGCCAAGCCGCGAAAAGACCGGCATATAATGCGCGCGCGTCAGAACATTGACACTGTCGACCTGCAACATGCCCGGCTGGCGAATGGCTTTCATGATCCGGCGTTTCGTCACCGGGCGGCTGTCATCCTGATCAAACCCCTGTGCCGCCAGCGCCAGATTGCGTGCCTGTCGGGCGGATACGGAAATCGCAACTTTGTCGTTAGTCATTATGGCCTTTGAAAAATCGCAAAGAAAAACAGTGTGATGGTAACATACCTTACTGACAATTATGTCAGGAGGTTGCCGGAACATTTCCATCTGCCGGATCGTTTCCTATGGCTAGGGCTTGTTCCGTGCGGCATCTATGTTTCTGCCATCTTTGATCGTGACCATTATTCCAATCGCATCATGCAACCAGACAGGTGTCCATGGAATTCGAGCAAATCCTGATCCTTGCCATTCTTGTCGGAACGGTCGTCATGTTCCTTTGGGGGCGTTGGCGCCATGACATGGTCGCGATGGGTTCGCTTCTATGCTGCGTGGTTGTCGGGTTGGTGCCAATCGATACCGCGTTTCAGGGGTTTGGCCACCCGGCGGTCATCACGGTCGCCTGTATCCTGATCCTGTCATCGGCAGAACAGCAATCAGGCGCGGTCGATACCCTGACGCGGACCGTCCTGCCGCAATCAGCAGGCCCGACCGTCACCATGGCAGCGCTTAGCCTGCTTGCGGCGATCCTGTCGGCCGTCATGAACAATGTCGGCGCACTGGCCCTTCTGATGCCCGTCGCCCTGCAAATCGCCGCCAAACAAAACCTGCCACCGGGTAAAATCCTGATGCCTCTGGCCTTCGGGTCCATTCTGGGCGGCATGACGACCCTGATCGGCACCCCGCCGAACCTGATTGTTGCCGGTTTCCGGGCACAGGCAGGCGATGGCGGTTTTACCATGTTTGATTACACGCCGGTTGGCGTCGCGGTCGCCGCATCGGGGCTGGTGCTTGTCATGCTTTTCGGACGCTGGCTCGTGCCCTCGCGCCAGCGCGCCGGGGCAGAGGGATTTGAAACCGGTGCCTACCTGACCGAGGCACGCATCGCCCCAGGCAGCAAGGCAATCGGCATGATGTTGCGCGACGTGAACCGCGAACTGGAAAAAGGCGATGCACAGGTCATCGGCCTGATCCGCAATGAAAACCGCATCCCCGCGCCCAATCCGTTTCGCGAAGTCCACGAAAACGACATCCTGATCATCGAAGCAGAGCCCGAAGCACTTGCCGTTGCCCTTTCCGCACTTGACCTCAAACTCGAAGAAGAGTTGCGCGACCTTGAAGCACAGGCAAAAACTGCAAACGACAAGGACAAAAACCCGAGAGACACAAAAGCCGCCAAGGCAAACAATATTGCCGAAACCACAGATGCCAAGACAGCAAACCCGAAAGACCGGGAAACCAAGCCGGACGATAGCCGTCGCGCTGCGATCCAGTCCGATGACATCGCCCTGATGGAACTGGCTATTCTGCCCAATTCGGGCTTTATCGGCCGCTCGGCAACCGACATCAATCTGCGCACGCATTATGGCGTCAACCTTCTGGCAGTATCACGGCAAGGCCAAAGATCAACGGCGCGCCTTCGCACCATGTCGATGAAGGCCGGCGACGTCCTTCTGATGCAGGGGCCACCGGCCGCTATTCAGGATTTTGCATCGCGTCTTGGCTGCGTGCCACTGGCCCAACGCTCGCTTCGCATCCCTGATAATGCACAGGCGCTCAAGGCTTCCGCCATCATGGCTGTTGCCATCGGTGCCGCCGCATTTGGCGTTATGCCCGCCGCGGTAGCCTTTGCCATCGGGGTTCTGATCGCAATGGTGATGCGCGTGGTAGCACCGCGCAACGTCTATGACGCGGTTGACTGGCCGGTGATTGTCCTGCTGGCCGCATTGATTCCGGTGGCAACTGCCATGGAAACAACCGGCACGGCCGATCTTGTCGCCCGCTTCCTGTTAAACTGGGTCGCACAGGGGAATGCCGTCATCGCGCTTGGCCTGATCCTGATCATCACCATGACGCTATCGGATTTCATGAACAATGCGGCCACGGCGGCTGTCATGTGTCCGATTGCGATTGGCAGTGCGGGGCATCTCGACGCCAATCCCGACGCCTTCCTGATGGCGGTCGCCATCGGCGCATCCTGCGCCTTCCTCACCCCCATCGGGCATCAGAACAACACCCTGATCCTCGGCCCCGGCGGCTTCCGATTTGGCGATTACTGGCGGCTCGGCCTGCCGATTGAAATCATCGTCGTCGCGGTGGGTGTGCCGATGTTACTGTGGGTTTGGCCGTTGTAATTTAGTGTGTAAATTTGTGTGAACCGGCCTATTCCTGAAGAGAATGCACAAAAGCTTGAATTATCAGATGCTAGATTCCGGTGTAAGGTTTGAGAATGACACTACTTGATGAATAGTCCTTTCAAATCCCTCTCTATTGTATAGGAGGACAATGGAACACGAATTACTTAGACCAAAGCCAACGACCTTGCTTGTTTTTATAGATGAAACAGGCAACGAGGACTATAGCGACCCGAAAAATCCAACTTTCGGAAGAGGTGGGTGCGCAGTAATTGGACGAGACTATCATTCGTTGATCAAAAAGCCGTGGCGACATCTCAAAAGAGAACGTTTAGGTGGAGCAACCAAGCCTTTCCACGCAACCGAATTTGAACAAACCCGACCAAATAAACGTCAAATAAATGGGATCAATAGTTTTCTGAGGAAACCGTTCTGGCGTTTTTCCACAATGAGCGATTCCAGAACAGAGTTCCCAACTGATATTGACGGACATCGTGCTATTTCTGTAGTGACGATCAACTTTATCAGGCAATTGATGCGTACTTACAATAATGTGACTGATGTAGCGCTAATCTTTGAGGCATCAGGCCGGGGCGACAATTTAGTAAAACGTGACTTTGACTTAGCAAACCTGAATTTGGTTAATGGTGCAGGTAAACTAGTTGAAGTCGAAGGATGCTTTATGGGGAAGAGCAGTCTCGAACCCGGCCTCGAAGTGGCTGACTTAATTGTTCATACATCAGGCCGCCAACGACGCCACGAAGTTGCTGGCAAAGAAGGTAAGGTCAAGGATTTCGAGTGCACCTTCTGGCATAGCCCCATTCCGCCAGCTTTCATGTCCATCGACAATAAGACGCTGACCGAACTAGCTGCCACGACCCAACCAAGTAACCCATACTGATTTCAGCCTCCCCCTCTTTCAGCTTTATCCTACATCGACATCATGGCCTCATAAAAAAGGCGACCCACATGGATCGCCTTTCATACTCGTGTCATGTAATTGCAAACGTTAGCTATCAAACCCAAGGTTCGGCACCGCAACGCCATTGGCGCGACACGCCGAAATCAGAGTGTTGTTCAGAAGACACGCAATCGTCATCGGGCCGACACCGCCCGGAACCGGCGTAATCGCACCGGCGACTTTGGATGCAGTTTCAAACTCTACATCCCCGACCAGCTTCATTTTGCCTTGTGCCCCTTCAACCCGGTTGATACCAACATCAATCACCGTGGCACCCGGCGCAATCCAGTCGCCCTTGATCATGTTCGGGCGCCCCACCGCGGCAACGACGATATCGGCACGGCGGACTTCTTCGGGCAGATCACGGGTGCGCGAATGCGCGATGGTCACCGTGCAGCTTTCTTTCAAAAGCAGCTGCGCCATCGGCTTGCCAACGATATTGGACCGACCGACAACCACCGCCCGCATCCCCGAAAGATCACCAAGCGTGTCTTTAAGCAGCATCAGGCAGCCATACGGCGTGCAGGGTGCAAATCCCTCGCCCCCGGTCGCCAGCGCACCGGCATTGACGACATGAAATCCGTCAACATCCTTGGCCGGATCGATGGCTGCAAGGA
>CAMPHD010000282.1 GCA_946885765.1 uncultured Thalassospira sp. | reverse complement strand
TCTTTCAGAAGATCAGTACATGACCGCACAGGAAGAGTATGGCGAAGACAGCTTCCGTGCCGGTATCGGTGCCGAAGCGATCCGCGACATGCTTGCTGCGATCGATCTTGATGACGAACGCGAAACCGCGAAAATCGACCTCAAGGAAACCAATTCCGAAGCCAAGCGCAAGAAGCTGGTCAAACGCCTGAAGCTGATCGAAGCTTTCCAGGAGTCCGGTGCGCGTCCGGAATGGATGATCCTTGAAGTGATTCCGGTCATTCCGCCAGAACTGCGTCCGCTGGTTCCGCTGGATGGCGGCCGTTTCGCAACGTCCGACCTGAACGACCTCTACCGTCGTGTGATCAACCGCAACAACCGTCTGAAGCGCCTGATCGAGCTTCGTGCGCCCGATATCATCGTGCGTAACGAAAAACGCATGCTTCAGGAATCGGTTGATGCGCTGTTTGACAACGGCCGTCGCGGTCGTCCGATCACCGGTGCCAACAAGCGTCCGCTTAAATCGATGTCGGACATGCTTAAAGGCAAGCAGGGCCGTTTCCGTCAGAACCTTCTGGGTAAACGCGTCGACTATTCCGGTCGTTCGGTTATTACCGTGGGTCCGAACCTGAAACTGCATCAGTGCGGCCTGCCGAAGAAAATGGCGCTCGAACTGTTCAAGCCGTTCGTTTATGCGAAGCTTGAGCTGTACGGGATGGCGACCACCATCAAGGCTGCAAAGCGCATGGTGGAAAAAGAGCGTGCCGAAGTCTGGGATATCCTTGAACAGGTTATCCGTGAACACCCGGTCATGCTTAACCGTGCACCGACCCTTCACCGTCTTGGTATCCAGGCTTTCGAGCCTACCCTGATCGAAGGTAAGGCAATCCAGCTGCATCCGCTCGTCTGTACGGCTTTCAACGCCGACTTCGACGGTGACCAGATGGCCGTTCACGTGCCGCTGTCGCTTGAAGCGCAGCTTGAAGCACGTACCCTGATGATGTCGACCAACAACATCCTTTCGCCGGCTTCGGGTAAACCGATCATCGTGCCGTCGCAGGATATTGTCCTTGGTCTGTACTACATCTCGATGGAACGCGACGGTCAGCCGGGCGAGGGCATGTCCTTCGTCAATATCGCCGAAATCGAACAGGCTCTTGATGCCGGTGTTGTGACCCTGCATTCGAAAATCAATGCACGTTACAAAACCGTCGACGAGAACAACGAACCGATCACCATCCGTGTTCAGACCACGGTTGGCCGCATGTTGCTGTCCGAACTGCTGCCGCGTCATCCGCGCATCCCGTTCGCGACCATCAACAAGCTGCTGACCAAGAAAGACGTCTCGAACGTTATCGACGTCGTCTATCGTCACTGTGGCCAGAAAGAGACCGTTATCTTTGCTGACCGCATGATGGGTCTTGGCTTCAACTGGGCATGCAAAGCCGGTATTTCGTTTGGCAAGGATGACATGATCATTCCGGAAGCCAAGGAAACCCTGGTTGGCGCGACCCATGACAAGGTCAAGGAATACGAGCAGCAGTATCAGGACGGTCTGATCACCCGCGGTGAGAAATACAACAAGGTCGTCGACGCCTGGTCGCAGTGCACCGATGACGTTTCCGAAGCGATGATGAAAGTCATCTCGGCAACGGCAGAAGGTGACAATGTGAACTCGGTTTACATGATGGCTCACTCCGGTGCGCGTGGTTCTGCTGCGCAGATGCGTCAGCTCGCTGCGATGCGCGGCCTGATGGCAAAACCGGATGGCTCGATCATCGAGACCCCGATTATCTCGAACTTCAAAGAAGGCCTGACCGTGCAGGAGTACTTCAACTCCACCCACGGTGCCCGTAAAGGTCTTGCCGATACCGCATTGAAAACGGCGAACTCGGGTTACCTGACCCGTCGTCTCGTCGACGTCGCACAGGACAGCATCATCACCCAGCATGATTGCGGTACTGAACGTGGCCTCGACATTGCTGCGGTTGTCGATTCCGGCGAAGTCATCGAGACGCTGTCGGATCGTATCCTCGGTCGTTTCACCGCTGACGAGATTGTCAATCCGTCAACCGGTGAAGTCATCGTTCCGAAGAACGAGATGGTTGTCGAAGATCACCTTGATCTGATCGAAAAAGCAGGCGTCGAAATGGCGCGTATTCGCTCGGTCCTGACCTGTGATGCCGAAACCGGCGTTTGCGGCCATTGCTATGGTCGTGACCTGGCACGCGGTACCACGGTGAACATCGGTGAAGCTGTTGGCGTTATCGCCGCACAGTCGATCGGTGAGCCGGGCACGCAGCTTACGATGCGTACGTTCCACATCGGTGGTGCGGCACAGCGTGGTGCGGAAGTTTCGGGTGTCGAGGCCAACTTCGATGCAACCGTCAAACTGAAGAACCGTGCGGTTGTTACGAATACGAGCGGTGTCATGATTGTCATGGCGCGTAACCTCGAAATTCTGCTGATCGACAAAACCGGCCGTGAACGTGCGAAATATCGCGTCCCGTACGGTGCGAAACTGCTTGCTGATGACGGTGACCAGATCACGCGTGGCCAGAAACTGGCCGAGTGGGATCCGTACACCCTGCCGATCATCACCGAGAAAGAAGGCTATGTGAACTATGTCGACCTTCTCGAGAACGTAACCATTCGCGAAGTCTATGACGAAGCGACCGGTATCGCCTCGAAAACGGTTATCGACTGGAAGAGCATGCCCAAGGCATCCGACCTCAAGCCGCGCGTTACGCTTCGTAACGAAAACGGCGAGGTCATCAACCTGGAAAACGGTCTTGAAGCCCGTTACTTCCTGTCGGTTGATGCTATTCTCTCGGTCGAGAACGGTCAGAAAGTCAACGCCGGTGACGTGCTTGCACGTATTCCGCGCGAAGGTTCGAAAACCCGTGACATCACCGGTGGTCTGCCGCGTGTGGCTGAATTGTTCGAGGCGCGCAAGCCGAAGGACCATGCCATCATCGCCGACACCGCCGGTCGTGTTGAGTTCGGTAAAGACTACAAGAACAAGCGCCGTGTCATCGTGCATCCGCTTGAAGATTCTGGTCTGAGCGAACCGGTTGAATACATGATCCCGAAAGGCAAGCATCTTGCCGTTCAGGAAGGGGACTTCGTAGAGAAGGGCGACCAGCTGCTTGATGGTTCGCCGGTTCCGCACGATATCCTTCGCGTCATGGGCGTTCCGGCACTGGCCGACTACCTGGTCAACGAGATCCAGGAAGTCTACCGTTTGCAGGGCGTTAAGATTAACGACAAACACATCGAAGTCATCGTTCGTCAGATGCTTCAGAAAGTGGAAGTTACCAAAACCGGTGACACCACGCTTCTGGTTGGCGAAATCATCGACCGTGTCGATTTCGATGCCGAAAACGAACGTGCCATTAAAGAAGGTGGCGAACTGGCCGAAGCTGCACCGGTCCTTCAGGGGATCACCAAAGCATCGCTCCAGACGCATTCCTTCATCTCGGCCGCGTCGTTCCAGGAAACCACACGCGTTCTTACCGAAGCAGCCGTATCGGGCAAAACCGATACCCTGATCGGTCTGAAGGAAAACGTGATTGTGGGTCGTCTGATCCCGGCGGGTACCGGTGCGGTGATGAACCGCTTCCGCGCACTTGCTGCCGAACGCGACAAGAACGTACAGATCGAGGCAGAAGAGGAAATCGGCGACAATTTCGGCCCGCAGGCCGATGCCGAGTCCCCGTCATTGCCAGCCGGCGAGTAATATCGCCGCGCAAGCTTGTTAAAGAATCAGAGGCGAACCGGGAATTTTCTATCGATGCACCGGTTCGCCTCGGCGTTTGAAGCGCCAACTCGAAGGCCCAAAGGGTTTTGCTTGACGCGAAATGGGGCCGTCACTAGTATGCGCCCACCGAATCTCGGGGGGTGTAGCTGTGTCGGTGCCAAATTGCTTGGCAGCGGGCGGTTTTGCCCCCCGTCGCTTGAGTGCGACTCTGACGGCCGTCGAGGGCAGGATGATCCTGCGTAATGGACGGTCCGTATTTGCGTTTGCAGGTTTTGCAAAGGCATGCGGTCGTTCGTCGTGCGTCGATAGAGCAGCGCCCTTGTGGCGTCCGTTAAAGTACAAAGGGAAAGTTAATGCCCACTATTAACCAGTTGATCCGCAAATCGCGGACTCCGCGCACCCAGCGCGATATGGTTCCGGCACTGGAAGCCTGCCCGCAGAAACGCGGCGTATGCACCCGTGTCTACACCACGACCCCGAAGAAGCCGAACTCGGCACTTCGTAAGGTTGCTCGTGTCCGTTTGACCAACGGCTACGAAGTCACCAGCTACATTCCGGGTGAAGGTCACAACCTGCAGGAACACTCTGTCGTCATGATCCGTGGCGGCCGCGTAAAGGATTTGCCGGGCGTGCGTTACCACATCATTCGCGGTACCCTCGATACGCAGGGTGTCAAAGACCGTAAACAGCGTCGTTCGAAATACGGCGCGAAACGCCCGAAATAAGGAGCAGCTCAGATGTCACGTCGTCACGCTGCTGAAAAGCGCGAAGTTTTGCCTGACGCCAAATATGGCGATAAGGTTCTGACCAAATTCATGAACGGCCTTATGCTCGACGGTAAAAAATCTGCCGCCGAAAAGATCGTTTATGGAGCACTGGAAGTTATGGAAGGCAAGGGTGCCGATCCGGTTGCCCAGTTCCATGAAGCCATGGACAACGTCAAGCCGAACGTCGAAGTTCGTTCGCGCCGTGTTGGTGGTGCTACCTATCAGGTTCCGGTTGAAGTTCGTACCGAGCGCCGTCAGGCACTGGCCATTCGCTGGCTGGTTGACGCTGCTCGCAAGCGTTCCGAAACGACCATGGTCGGTCGTCTCGCCGGTGAACTGATGGACGCAGCCAACAACCGTGGTTCTGCCGTCAAGAAGCGCGAAGACACCCATCGTATGGCCGAAGCCAACAAGGCTTTCGCTCATTATCGCTGGTAATTCAGACCTCAAGATCAAGAGTCGATTATGGTACAACGTACTCCGATCTCTCGGTATCGCAACGTGGGGATCATGGCGAGGATCGATGGGGGTTGATCGGG
>CAMPHD010000281.1 GCA_946885765.1 uncultured Thalassospira sp. | reverse complement strand
GTATAAAGACGTGGATCAATTTCCTCGACACTGGTGTCAAGGTCATGGCCGATACCGTCTTCTTCACCGCCGGTCACGCCCAGTTCAATTTCCAGGCTCATTTCGATCCGGGACATGCGTTTAAGGAAGTCTTCGCAGGTCGACAGGTTGTCTTCGAGCGGTTCCTCGGAAAGATCCAGCATGTGGGAGCTGTAAAGCGCCTTGCCGGTTTCAGCATAGGCCTTTTCGCTCCATTTCAGCATCTCATCGACCCACGGAACAAATTTCCGGTTTGCGTGGTCGGTATGCATGACGACAGCAACACCATAATACTCAGCCATCAGCTGGGCATGGCGTGCAGCCGAAACAGCGCCCACGACACGGGCCGCTGCTGCATCCTTGATGCTCTTGCCGGCAAAGAACTGTGCACCGCCATTCGAAAGCTGAATGATGATGTCAGATCCGGCATTTGCAGCGGCTTCAAGGGCGGCATTCATCGTGCTGGAGGATGTGATATTGACGGCGGGAAGGGCATAACCGTCCTGCTTGCAGGCAGCGACAAGGTCACGATAGGCAGAACCGGTAACAACACCGGGTTTAACGGAAGGCATGTGGGTACTCCTCCTGGGGGTCAGAGTATTATTGTTTCCCCCGTGCGTACCGACTGATCCGCAGCGAGGGCGATCCGTAAGGAGCCCAATGCATCTTCCATATGCTGCGTAAGGTCAAGGTTTTCCGTTATAGACTTTAGGAAAAATTGCTGTTCACGCAGACACAGGCCATCATGATCGGGCTCGTCGTCTGTGTGGATGATTTCGTCAGATTGTGTAAATTTTCCGGCAGCATCTGTGGCAGCATGATGAAGCTTTAAGGCATTTGTCTTTGTGTGGGTATCGATATCGGCAGAACCCGCACCTTTTTTTTCAACGTCGGTGATGGAAACACAGCCTTTGGGGCCGATCACATCTTTTAACAAAAAGGCAGTTTCTCTGATCATTTGACACAAGCAAGCTTCGTAACAGCCAAAAGAAAAATCATCAAAGCGTACCAGCAACTGACCATAGTTATACATTTCCGATGCAACTTCATCCGACAGACGTACACCGATTGCACTGACCGATACCGGTTTTGCGCCAGTCATCAGGCACATCATATCAAGATAATGCACCCCGCAATCGACAATCGGTGAAACACTGTTAAGCAACCGTTTGTGGGTTTCCCAGAAGGTGCCACTGCTTTGCTGGTTCAGGTTCATGCGCATGACAAGCGGCTTGCCCAGTGTCTTTGCGATTTCAACGAACTTCGCCCAAGACGGATGATGGCGCAAAATATAGCCGATCACCAGTTTACGATCATGCTTTTTGGCTGCATTTACCACACGTTCGGCATCTTCGGCGGTTGCGGCCAACGGTTTTTCGATAAAGACATGTGCCCCGGCTTCAAATGCCACGATGGCAAAGTCGGCATGGGTTTCGGTATAGGTGTTGATGGAAACCGCATCGGGACTGGTTTCTGCCAGTGCCGTATGAAAATCGGTAAATTGCGGGTAGGTGGCGAAACCATCCGGAAGGTTTTCTGCCGGGATTTCGGAACGAGCACACAGTCCGACGATTTCGTATCCGTCAAGCGCGTGATAGGCTTTAGCATGCGATAATCCCATATTGCCAAGACCAACGACAAGGATACGAACCGGATTCATGTTATGCCTCATAATAAGTTTTTAATGCTTTGTTCTGTATTGATTATTCCGCGCCTTTTATCCAGCTGTGCGTGACGCTGTAATCATCATCAAACAGGATCATGTCGGCCTGATAGCCCGGTGCGATGCGTCCCATGACATCGTCGAGTTTCAGGAACGCGGCCGGATACAGAGATGCCATGCGGAGGGCTTCACCAAGATCGATGCCGACCATTTCAACGCAGTTTTTAACCGCAGCGATCATATCCAGGTCCGATCCAGCCAATGTACCATCAGCCAGCGCGCAGCGACCATCGGTGGCAATGATTTCCTCGCCCCCCAGAACAAAGCGTTTTTCATCAGCCCCGACGGTTGGCATGGCGTCGGTCACCAGCATGATCTTGCCTTTGGCCTTGGCGTGAATAGCAACCTTCAGAACGGCTGGATGCACATGATAGCCATCAGCGATCAATCCGCACCAGGTGCTGTCATCGGCCATCGCCGCACCGACAACACCGGGTTCACGGTGGGTCATCGGGCTCATGGCATTAAACAAATGCGTGAAGCCCCGCATGCCTTCGGCAATGGCAGTCTGGATGTGACTATAAGTACCCGCAGTATGACCGGCGCAAACCAGAACGCCGCGATCGGCCAGCTTTTTAATTGTACCTTTGGTAGCCTTTTCCGGGGCCATGGTCACCAGAACGCGGCCATTGGGCAGGCGGCTCAGAAGGTCAATCGCGTCATCTTCCATCGGACGGATGATATTGGCGTCATGCACGCCTTTGCGCTCGGCATTCAGGTACGGGCCTTCAAGATGAATGCCGACAATACCCGGAATGTTCTGATTGATTGCATCGGTGACAGCCTTAATCGCAGCTTCCATTATGTCGCGGTGATCGGTGATCAGAGTCGGTAGCATGGCCGTTGTGCCATATTTGCGATGACCTGCCATGATCGCGCGAATACCGTCGACATTCGGTTCGTCATTCAGCAATACACCGCCGCCACCATTGACCTGAACATCGATAAGGCCGGGCGCAAGTATCTGATTTCCCGCATCAATCACCGAGATATTTTCAGGGATATGGCGGTTTTCGACAATCGCATCGACCTTCCCGCCGCGAATAATGACGGCCTTTCCGGACTGGAAATCGGTGCCGTCAAAAACGCGCGCATTGGTGATTGCAAAATCGGTCATCAGTGCGTCTCCGTGACTTTGGACAGGTGCGGCGGCGCATCAGGATTGCGCCCGCGCTCCAAGGCAACATGTTCCGCCAAGGTATAGAATGTCTGGATCATAGCGATGGGGGCCAGAAGCGGGTGGATATCCTCGACCACAGGAAGGTGCCCCTTGATATCGGCACGGCCGGTTTCGGCAGCAAACAGATTATCTGTTTTTGCCCGCATTTCTTCGAGGAAACCCTCGACACTTTCGCGCGATGCATCCTGTTGGGAAAACACCAGCAACGGGAAGTCCTTGGTTACCAGTGCCATCGGGCCATGCTTGACCTCGGCTGCGCTAAAAGCTTCGGCATGCAGGCTGCCGGTTTCTTTGAATTTAAGGGCGGCTTCCTGTGCGATGGCAAAAGCAGGGCCTCGACCGATCACATAAAGACCGTTTGATTTTGCAATCGCGTCAGTAGCATCAAGCCAATCCTTGCCCATTGCATTTTCCAGTGATGCTGGGAGGGTGGCAAGCGCCTTGTTAAAGGCTGGATCCTGAGTCCATCCACCAACGATCTGCGCGATCGCGGACAATGTTGCGATATAGGATTTGGTAGCGGCAACACTGGTTTCAGGACCTGCCATCAGCGGGATGACATGGTCAACAGTTTCGGCCAGCGGAGAATCGACGGCATTGACCAAAGCCACCGTGCGGGCACCGGCATCACGGGCGGCCACGGCATTTTTAACCAGATCAGGACTTTTGCCTGATTGGGATACGGCAATGAACAGGGCGTCCTTGCTGGCAATCGACCGGTTATAAATCGAAACAATAGATGGGGCCGCGGACACCACGGGAATGCCAAGCTGGCTTTCGATCAGGTATTTTGCATAAAGCGTTGCGTGGTCGGAACTGCCGCGTCCGCAGGTCACAACGAATTTCGGCGGATTGGCGCGCAGATCAGAAACCAGAGCATCAATTGCAGCCTTGTTGTGATCAAGCTGCTTGGCAACGACGACCGGGGCTTCGGCCAGTTCGCGGCCCATCTGGGTTTTTGGGGTCCAGCGTGTGCTCATATCCTTAGGTTTCCTTAAAGCTTTTTGAGGCGGCGCAAGATGCCTTCATTGTCAGCGCGCGTCGACCTGCATTTCGGCGATGAAGTCGTAACTGTCGCCGCGATAATAGGAACGGGTGAATTCGACCGGTGTGCCGTTGGCAAGGAAGGAGCGCCGTTCGATATAAAGGGCGGCACTGCCATCGGGTACGCCAAGGATTTTGGCCGTTTCCCCGTCAAACAACTCGGCCCGCAGACGCTGAAGGGCGCGTTCGGGCTTTTTACCGTATTTTGCCAACGCATCATAAAGTGACTTTTCGACGTCATCGGGGCTTGGCAGAAAGGCGCGCGGCACGACCGCGTATTCAAGTGCCATTGGCTTGTCATTGGCTGTACGCAAACGTCGCAGCCTTGTTACTTCGGTACCCGGCGAAAGATTAAGCGCCATGGCTTCTTCGGGCGACGCATGACCAAGGGTTTTTTCAATCCAGATAGCCCCCGGGTTCATGCCGCGCGTGATCATATCCTCGGTAAAGGATGTCAGGCGCGAAAGGGCCTGTTCAACGCGTGGTGCGACAAAGGTTCCTGCACCGTGGCGCTGGACAAGCACGCCTTCTTCTACAAGGGCGCGCATGGTATTTCGTACGGTAACGCGTGAAATACCAAGTTCATTAGCCAGGTCGCGTTCGCTTGGTAGGGCGTCATCGACTTTCAGGATACCATCATCGATAACGGCCTTGATTGCCGTTTGCAGGCGGCGATACAGCGGGCCATGACCGATATTTTCGATGTCCCGGGCACGCAGGCTTGCAATAACGTCGGCTGTACTGATCATGCGCGCACCTTTTGATGTCTCCTGGCCATCAGGACTGCCCCATGCAGGGCATCGTTTTGTGCCGGAACCAGATGGGAGCGAATATCGTCGGGCATGCGTTTTGCCATCTGTTCGGCAAGGCCCCCCATCAAACTCATCCGTTTCGCCCCGAATTCCTGAAGCTTTTGCAGAATATTGCGATTTGCCGTTACAGCGACATCAATGATCGCGGCGGCAGTCGAATCACCATGGCTGTCGGCGTCGAAAACCATTGGGCAGAATGCCCCATAATCAGCCGGTCGCGCTTTCTCGGCAAAAGCGACGATTTCTTCGGGATTGCTGTTAAAATGTTTCATGAC